>JAEUJL010000700.1 GCA_016794835.1 Gemmatimonadota bacterium
TGGCCCGGCCGGACAACCCCAAGTCCACCGGGACCAAGCTCTGGAGCGTGTGCGGCAACATCGCGCGCCCGGGCAACTACGAAGTCGAGATGGGTTTCCCCTTTGGTGAGTTCCTGCAAGACGTGTGTGGGGGCGCCCCCAAGGGCCGCAAGATCAAGGCGGTCATCCCCGGGGGGTCGTCGGTGCCCGTCATCCCGTGGGAACAGGCAGCCACCGCCGTCATGGACTACGAAGGGATGGTCGCGGCCGGCACGATGCTCGGCTCCGCCGGGTGCATCGTCATGGACGACGCCCAGTCGATCCCCCGGCAGGCCGCCCGGCTGGCGCGCTTCTACGCCCACGAGTCCTGCGCCCAGTGCACCCAGTGCCGCGAGGGCACGGCCTGGACCACGAAGATCCTCGAGCGCATCTGTGCCGGGGACGGCACCGCCGAGGACCTCGACACGCTCCTCTCCATCGGCGACAACATGACGGGCAAGACCATCTGCGTCTTGTCGGATTCCTGCGCCACGGTCGTGACCTCCGCCCTCCAGTATTTCCGTCCCGAGTTCGAGGCCCTCATCAAGCGAACGACCGTCCACGCGATTCCGCAGGTGGTGACTCGATGACGGCGCCAACCGTGAACCTCACGATCGAGGGACGCCCGGTGACGGTCCCGGCCGGGATGAACCTCGTCGAAGCGGCCAAGCAGGCGGGGGTGCTCATCCCGCACTACTGCTACCACCCAGGGCTCCCCGTCGCCGGAGTCTGCCGGATGTGCCTGGTCGAGGTCGAGAAGTCGCCCAAACTCGCGCCGGCATGTGCCACCGCCGTGGCGGAAGGGCAGGTGGTCCACGTCCACTCCGAGAAGGCCCGCGAAGCGCGCAAGGGCGTCCTGGAGATGCTCCTGATCAACCACCCGCTGGACTGCCCGATCTGCGACCAGTCCGGGGAATGCGAGCTGCAGGACTACACCTACCAGGAAGGTCGCGCCGATTCCCGCTACCGGGAGCCCAAGCGGTTCAACCCGGTGGAGGACTTCGGCGGCGACGTGATGTATGTGCCGAACCGGTGCATCCTCTGCACGCGGTGTGTGCGCTTCATGGATGACGTCGCCAAGGACACCGTGCTCAACGTGACCGAGCGCGGCGACCGGGCACACATCGGCAAGTTCGAGGGGAAGGACCTCACGCACCCGTGGGCCGCCAACGTGGTGGACCTGTGCCCCGTGGGCGCCCTCCTCTCCAAGGACTTCCTCAACAAGGCGCGCGCCTGGGAGCTCGATCGCACCGCGTCGGTGTGCACCGGGTGCTCCCAGGGCTGCAACATCATTGTGGAAACGCGGGACAACGTGGTGATGCGCTTCCGGCCCCGGTCGAATGAGGCGGTCAACGAGTTCTTCATGTGCGACCACGGGCGGATGAACTACCGCGCGCTCAACCGGCGCGACCGCCTCGAGGTCCCGACCATCCTCGGCCCCAAGGGCCACGAGGCGGTGGACTGGGAGGTGGCCGTGGAGGCGGCGGTGCGCATCCTCAAGGGCAAGCGCGCCTATGTCCTGGCCTCGCCGAACTTGTCCAACGAGACCCTGCATCTCCTGTCCCGGCTGGTGAAGAAGACCAACGGGGTGGGCACCTTCCGGGTGGAGCAGGGGCTCGAGGCCCCGCTCCCGGGCGTGACCGACCTGGCCCTGCGGGCGGACCGTGCGGCCAACGGCAGTGGCGCCGCCGCGATGGGGTTCACGCGCAGCGAGACCCCGCTCGCCGGGCTCCAGGCGGGCGATGCGCTGATCATCGCGGATCACCAGCTCAACGCAACGGATATCGAGGCCGCCGGGCGGGCGTCCGCCGTCCTCGTGATCGGGACGTCGATGCCCGCGGGGCTCGCGCGCGCCGACGTCGTCCTGCCGTCCTGCCTCTACGTCGAGGAGGAAGGGACCTTCACCAACCTGCGCGGGCGCGTGCAGCGCTTCCTGCAGGCCAAGGCCGCCCCGGGCCTCGCGCGTCCGGGATGGTTCATCCTCGCCGACATCCTGCAGGCGATGGGCGAACCGGCCGCGTTCCTGGTGGCCAGCGCCGTGTTCGCCGACCTGGCCGCAAGCAACGCCGAGTTTGCCGGCCTGGACTATGACCGCCTGGGGCTGCGCGGCCTCCCCATCGCCGCGCAGGCGGCAGGAGCGGCCCGATGACCGCCCTCACGACCTTCGCGCTGTTGCAGGCCGTGGACCCCCAGGGGCCCATGGCGTTCTGGCCATGGCTGGCGGCGACCGGGGTGAAGCTGCTGGTGTTCTTCACGATCTACATGCTGGGGGTGGCCTACCTCACCCTCGCCGAGCGCAAGATCTCGGCGTGGATCCAGCATCGGCACGGCCCGAACCGCGTGGGGCCGAACGGGTTCTTCCAGCCCCTCGCCGACGGCGTGAAGAACTTCATGAAGGAGGAGACGCTCCCGCCGTACGTCAACAAGGCGATGTTCATCCTCGCGCCGATGATGGCCTTCATCCCGGCGCTCACGATCTGGTGCGTGATTCCGTGGGGCGCCTCGTGGGCCTCGCCGTGGGGCCGGGTGGACATGGTGCTGGCGGACCTCCCGATCGGCTTCCTGTTCACGATCGCGGTCGCGTCGCTGGGCGTGTACGGCATCGTGCTCGCCGGGTGGGCCTCGAACAACAAGTACGCCCTCCTGGGCGGCCTGCGCTCGAGTGCCCAGATGGTGTCCTACGAGATCTCGATGGGGATGTCGTTGATCCCGGTGCTGCTCTTTGCCGGCAACGTGACGCTGCGCTCGATCGTGGACCAGCAGGCCGAGATGCACCTCTGGAACGTGATGACGCTGTCGATCGCCTTCCTGGTCTACCTGATCTCGGCGTTCGCGGAGACCAACCGATTGCCGTTCGACCTGCCGGAGGCCGAGTCCGAGCTGATCACCGGGTACCACACGGAGTACTCGGCGATGAAGTTCTCGCTCTTCTTCATCGCGGAGTACGCCAACATGGCGACGCAGTCCGCGATGATCGCCACGCTGTTCTTTGGCGGGTGGGATGTGCCGTTCACCAGTGCGGACAATGCCGGGGCGGTCTCGTTCCCCCTGGTGCTGTTGTCGATGGCGATCATGATGGCGAAGACGCTGTTCTTCCTGTTCTTCTACATCTGGATCCGCTGGACCCTGCCGCGCTTCCGGTATGACCAGCTGATGTCGCTGGGCTGGAAGATCCTGTTGCCGCTGGCGCTGGCGTACATCGTGATCGTGGCCACGCTGATGCTCGTCCTGGATGCGGCCGGCATCGACCGCGGGCTGGTGTACGGGCTGATCTTCCTTGGCGTGAACGTGGTGCTGCTCGGGTTGTTCTTTGTCTTCCTCGACCGCGGGAAGATCATCAGCCCGGCCAACGCACCGGTGCAGGGCGAGGCCCTGCGGCGCCTGCGAGGGATCACGGCCTCGCGCGCCCGGCTTTCCGCCCTGTCGGGGGACTAATGGCGATCAACATCAAGGTGGTCGAGCGACCGATCGAGGAGACGAGCTACGTGCGGGCCACCCTCAAGGGGATGGCCAACACGTTCAAGCACCTCATCGACCCGCATCGCGTGACGACGCAGTATCCCGACCAGCGCGAGCCGATCTCGCGCCGGTGGCGCGGCACGCACCGCATGCTCACGACGGAAGACGGCAAGGCCAAGTGTGTCGCCTGCGGCCTCTGCCCGACCGTCTGCCCGGCCAACTGCATCAAGCTGGTCCCGGGCGAGGACGAACAGGGGAATCGCTACCCGCTCGTGTTCGACATCGACGAGTTCCGCTGCATCTTCTGCGGCTACTGCCAGGAGGTGTGCCCGGAGGAAGCGATCCACCTCGGACGGCACTACGAGAATGCCGAGTTCAACCGTGAAGGCTTTATCTACGACCTCGAGCGCCTCATGGCCCAGACGCACCCGGTGACCGAGATGTGGGATCCCGCTGACCCGAAGGGGGAGTGATGTCGGACTTCTTCTATCGCGTCCATTTCTACCTGTTCGGGCTGATTGCCATTGCCTCGGCGCTGGCGTTCGTGACCCGGAAGAGCCCGGTCGCCGCGGCGCTGTGGCTGGTGAACACGATGTTCTCGCTGGCGGCCCTGTACGTCATGCTGGACGCGCACTTCATCGGCGCGATCCAGGTGCTGGTGTACGCCGGCGCCATCATGGTCGTGTTCCTGTTCGTGCTCATGTTGCTGAACCTCGGGCACCCCAACGAGATCTCGGACATCCGGGGCACCTGGGGGAAGGTGGCAGCCGGGTTCGTCGGCCTCGCCATCCTCGCGCAGATCATGGCCCTCTCCGGGTCCGTGGCGCCCAAGGCGCTCGTGCAGCCGGTCGGGACGGCGGCCGCCTCGCTCAAGGAGCTCAATGCGGTCGGGGTGATCGCGAAGCCCTTGTTCCAGGAGCACCTGCTGGCCTTTGAACTCACCTCCATCCTCCTGCTCGTGGCCATCGTCGGCGCCGTGATCCTCGGCAAGCGGAGGGCCGCATGATGATTGCCGAAGCGCTTGCCCTCTCGGCGGTGCTCTTCACCATCGGGGTGATCGGCGTCCTGACGCGCCGCAACGCCATCGTGATCTTCATGTGCGTCGAGCTGATGCTCAACGCCGTGAACCTGTCCTTTGTCGCCCTGTCGAAGTTGTATGGGGCGACCGGCCAGGTGTTCGTGGTCTTCGTGATGACCGTCGCCGCCGCCGAGGCCGCGGTCGGGCTCGCGATCATCATCTCGATCTTCCGCCACCGCCAGACGGTGGACCTCCAGAACATCAATCTCCTCAAGGGCTGATGCTCCTCATCCAGGAAGCTGCAGCCGCGGGCGCGCATCCCCTCACCGGGTCGGTCGCGGAGTGGATCTGGCTGGTGCCAGTCCTTCCGTTCCTCGGGTTCCTGATCAATGGCTGGCTGTCACTGTCGACGGCCGCGCACATCGGTCCGGCGGACCCGACGGCACACCATGCGCACCACGGTCACGATGACGCCCACGCCCATGACGGGCACGACGACCACCACGGCCACCACCCGGCGGCGCACCGGCATGCGGGGATCGTCAGCCTGGTCGGTCCGGCCGTGCTCTTCGCGGCCTTTGCCCTGACCGCGGCGATCTTCGCCGCCCTCGCCGGGGCGCACGCCGAGGCGCCGTTCGTCAAGACGCTGTTCAGCTGGATGCCCGCCGGGAACCTCACGCTCGACGCCGCGTTCCAGGTGGACCAGCTGTCCATGGTGATGACCATGGTGATCACCGGCGTCGGGTCGCTGATCCACGTGTTCAGCGTCGGCTACATGAAGGAAGACCCGGGATATCCGCGGTACTTCGCGTACCTCAACCTGTTCGTCTTCTTCATGCTGATCCTGGTGCTTGGCGCCAGCTACCCGATGCTCTTTGTCGGGTGGGAAGGGGTCGGCCTCTGTTCCTACCTCCTGATCGGCTTCTGGTTCAGCGAGAAGGCAAACGCCGACGCCGGCAAGAAGGCGTTCATCGTGAACCGCATCGGCGACTTCGGCTTCCTCGTCGCCATGTTCCTCCTGTTCAGCCACCTCGGCACGCTGAGCTTCGGCGGCGTCTCCGCCAATGCGTCCGCGCTGCCGCCGGTGGTGGTGACCGCGATCTGCCTGTTCATGTTCCTGGGCTGCGCCGGCAAGTCCGCACAGATCCCGCTGTATGTGTGGCTCCCGGACGCCATGGCCGGACCGACGCCGGTGTCGGCGCTGATCCACGCCGCCACGATGGTCACCGCCGGTGTGTACCTGGTGGCGCGCAGCTCGGTGCTCTTCGCGATGTCCCCCGTGGCCAGCCTCACGGTGGCCTTCGTCGGTGCGCTGACCGCCCTGTTCGCGGCCACCATCGGGCTCAAGCAGTGGGACATCAAGAAGGTCCTGGCCTACTCCACGGTCTCCCAGCTCGGCTACATGTTCGTCGGCGTCGGGGTCGGGGCGTACGCGGCCGGTGTGTTCCACCTGGTGACCCACGCGTTCTTCAAGGCGCTGCTCTTCCTGGGGTCGGGCTCGGTGATCTACGCGATGCACCAGGCGTACCACCACACGCACAACCACGACGACGCGCAGGACATGCGCAACATGGGCGGGTTGCGGCAGTACATGCCCGTGACCTTCGGGTTGATGTGGATCGCGACCCTCGCCATCGCCGGCATCCCGCCGTTTGCCGGGTTCTTCTCCAAGGATGAGATCCTCGGGGCGGTGTTCGCGCGGACGCACGGCTCCACGCTCGCCGACGCCACCTGGCTCGGCATCCCCGGCAGCGCCCTCCTGTATGCCATCTGGGCGATCGGCCTCACCTCGGCGCTGCTGACGGCGATCTACATGACCCGCATGATGCTCTACACCTTCCACGGGGCGAACCGGACGGGCGAGGCGGAACGCGCGCACCTCAAGGAAGCGCCCTGGGTGATGACCGGTCCGCTCGTCGTGCTGGGCGTGCTCAGCGTGGCTGGCGGATGGCTCAACCTGCCGACCTTCTTCCCGGCGGGCCCGGTGCAGGCCCTCCACCACTGGCTCGAGCCGGTGACCGGCGCGGCCGCGCTGGCCGTCACCAACGGGACCGAGGCGCACCTGGAACACTCCACCGAGTATGTGCTGGTGGGGATCGCGATTGCCATCGCCGTGATCGGCATCGCGTTCGCCGTGACGCGACTCAAGACCGATCGCCTCGTGCCCAAGGCGCAATCGCCGGCCTCCGAGGGGATCGAGCGGGTGCTGGAACACAAGTACTTCGTGGACGAGGGCTACGACCGGGCCGTGGTGCAACCCGTCGTTGGCTTGTCACGGTCGGTCCTCTGGCGCGGGATGGATGCCGGGCTGATCGACGGGCTCGTGGTCAACGGCAGCGCGTACCTGGCCAGGGGATTCGGGTGGATGGGCGCGCGGCTGCAATCCGGCCAGGTCGGGACCTACGCGTGGGTGCTGATCCTCGGCGTCCTCGGTGTCCTCTCCGCCTTCTCGTTGAGGTAACCCATGGCCGCCTTCCTGCAATCCATCGGGTACCACAACTGGGTCCTGCCTGCGCTCCTGATCCTGCCGACCCTCGGCGCCCTCGTGGTCTGGGCCCATGGGCGCGCGCTCAAGGGAGCGTCGGATGACCACATGGAAGCCGGCGCCATGGTGGCGCGCCGGCTCACCTTCGGGATCCTCCTGCTCGAGTTCTTCATCTCGGCCGGTCTCTGGTGGTCCTTCGACGCCTCCTCCGCGGATTTCCAGGCGAAGGTCGACTGGCCCTGGATCGACTCGTGGGGGGTGACCTTTGCCCTCGGCATCGACGGCCTGTCGCTCATGATGGTGCTGCTCACCACCTTCCTGATGCCGCTCGCGATCCTCGGCGGATGGACGAGCATCCGGCACAAGGTGCATGCGTACCACGTGCTGATGCTGTTGCTGACGGTCGGGATGCTCGGGGTCTTCGTCGCGCGGGACCTGTTCCTGTTCTACGTGATGTGGGAAGTGATGCTCATCCCGATGTACTTCATCGTCGGGCTGTGGGGCGGGGAACGACGCATCTACGCCAGCATCAAGTTCTTCATCTACACGATGGTGGGCTCACTGCTCATGCTCATCGCCATCGTGTACCTCGGCTGGCAGGCCGGGCTGCTGGAAGGGAAGCCCAACTTCGCGTACGACGCGATCATGGCGCTCCCGGAGTTCACCCCGATGGTGTCGTTCTGGCTGTTCGCCGCGTTCTTCGTGGCGTTCGCCGTGAAGGTCCCGATGTTCCCGTTCCACACGTGGTTGCCGGATGCGCACGTCGAGGCTCCCACGGCCGGTTCGGTGATCCTCGCCGGGGTGCTGCTCAAGCTCGGGACGTACGGCTTCCTGCGACTGGCCGTACCGCTCTTTCCCGCCATCGCGCTGCACCCCACGGTCCGCGGGGTGATCATCGGCCTCTCCGTCATCGGCGTGATCTACGGATCGTTGGTCGCCCTGGTGCAACCGGACTTCAAGAAGCTGGTCGCCTACTCGTCGGTCGCCCACCTGGGGATGGTGATGCTCGGCATCTTCGCCATGACCCGCGAGAGCGTGCAGGGTGCCCTGATGGTCATGATCGGCCACGGCATCTCCACCGGCGCCCTGTTCTTCCTCATCGGCATGATCTACGAGCGCAAGCACTCGCGCATCATCGCCGACTACGGCGGCATTGCGAAGGTCGTGCCGATCTACGCGACCTTGTTGACCATCGTCGCCCTGAGCTCGATTGGCCTCCCGGGGACCAACGGGTTCATTGGCGAGTTCCTCGTGATGGTCGGCGCATTCAAGACGGCCCCGATCGCCACCACCGTGTCGGCGCTGGGCGTGATCCTCGCCGCCGCGTACCTGCTGTGGGCGCTGCAGCGGATCCTGTACAACCCGCTCGACAAGCCGGCCAACAAGCACCTCACCGACCTCAACTGGCGCGAGATCGGGCTCATGGCGCCGCTGATCTTCATGATCCTGTGGATGGGGGTCTACCCCACGCCCGTGCTCTCGCGCATGGAGGCCTCCGTGACCCGCTTTGTCCAGCAGGTCGAGGCCAAGGCCGCCGCCCAGTCGATCACCCTGACGATGGAGGGAGGGAACTGAGATGAACTTCGACCTCTCCATCCCCGGACAGCTGGCCGCGGCGATCGGCCCGGAGCTGGCGCTGATCACCGGCGCCATGGTCCTCATGCTGGTCTCCGCGTGGCGTCCGGAAAGCGCGGCGCACCAGCGCACCGTCGGGCTCGGCGCCATGCTGGTGACCGCGGCGGTCCTCGGGTATGTGCTGGTGATGGCACAGCGCGGTGCGACGGCCGGCCCCGGCGTCGTGGCCGTGGATCCCTTCCGCTGGGGAAGCAGCGTGGTCTTCCTGCTGGCCACGCTCATCACCCTGGCCCTCGCGGTGGAATACAACACGCGGGAAGGACTCCACACGCCGGAAGCGCACGTGTTGCTGCTGTTCGCGACTTCGGGCATGATGCTGATGGCGGCGGCGCGCGACCTGATGGTCCTGTTTCTCGGCATCGAGCTCATGTCGATCGCCGTCTACGTCCTGGCGGGCCTCAACCGTCGCTCCAACCGGAGCGCCGAGTCGGCGCTGAAGTACTTCCTGCTCGGCGCATTCTCCACCGGCTTCCTGTTGTACGGGATCGCCCTGGTGTACGGCGCCACGGGAACGACCAACCTCACCGAGATCGGCGAGCGGATCAGCCAGTACGACTTGGCGAAGACGCCGATGCTCCTGGTGGGCATCGCCCTGCTGCTCGTCGGGTTTGCCTTCAAGATTGCCGCAGCCCCGTTCCACATGTGGGCCCCGGATGTGTACGAGGGAGCGCCGACGCCGATCACCGGGTACATGGCCGCCGCCGTGAAGGCGGGAGCCTTTGCCGCGCTCCTGCGGGTCTGGCTGGAGGCATTCCCCGGCGCCTACGCCGAGTGGCACAAGGCGGTGTGGTGGCTGGCCGCGCTCACGATGGTGGTCGGGAACGTCGTCGCCCTGCAGCAGCGGAACCTCAAGCGCATGCTGGCCTACTCGAGCATCGCGCACACCGGCTTCATCCTGGTGGCCCTCGCGGCCGGCACCCCGCAAGCGGCGACCGCCTTTGTGTTCTACCTGCTCGCCTACACGCTGGCCACCATGGGCGCCTTTGCGGTCATGTTGGCGTTAGGCAGCGCCGGGCAGGCGCGCGAGCACATCGAGGACTACCACGGCTTGTGGCACGAGCGCCCGGGCTTGGCTATCGCCATGACGGTGTTCATGCTGGCGCTGCTCGGGTTCCCGATCTTCGGCGGGATGGGATTCTTCGCCAAGTGGTACGTGCTGCAGGCGGCCTTGCAGGCACCGGCGCCGCAGGCGCGACTCGCGGTGATCCTCGTCCTGACCACGACGATCTCCGCCGGCTACTACCTGGGCGTGATCATCGCCATGTTCATGAAGCCCCGGCCGGCCGGGGCAGCCGCGCTCCCCGCCGCAACCGGGATGACCCGGCTGGTCATTGGCGCCTCGGTGGCCGTCATCCTGCTCTTCGGGGTATGGCCGGATCCGCTCGTGCGCCTCGTCAAGCAGCATTCGGCGTTAGGCGGCGCGGCGACCGCCAAGCCTCCCGCGGCCCAGACCGCGGCCGTTCCATGACTCCACGGGGCCGCGTCGATGCGGCCCCGCCTCGTTTCCGGTGAACTTCCATGGCCGTCTCTCCCGGCATCTTCAGGCAGTACGACATCCGCGGTATCGTCGACCAGGACCTGACCGTTGAGGCGGCCGAGGCCATCGGCCGCGCCTATGCAGTCCACCTGCGTGGCACCGGCCGCACGGGTGCGGTGGCCGTCGGACGCGACAATCGCCCCAGCGGCCCGATGCTCCGCGATGCCCTCGTCCGCGGACTGACCGAGAGCGGGGTGGATGTGGTGGATATCGGGGTCGTGCCCACCCCGCTGCTGTACTGGAGCCTGCATCACGTGGGGGTGGACGGCGGGATCCAGATCACCGGCTCCCACAACCCACCCGAGTACAACGGCTTCAAGATCTCCGTCGGGCGCGACTCGCTGCACGGCGATGGGATTACCGGGCTGCTGCGCATCCACCAGGCGGGCCAGAGGCTGCACGGCGCGGGGACGGTGCGGCATGAGGAAGTCATCGACCGGTACGTCGACGATGTCGTGGCGCGCATCGGCCCGCTCTCCCGCCGCCTGAAGGTGGTGTTTGACGCCGGGAACGGTGCCGGGTCCCTCGTGGCGGAGAAGCTGTTCTCGCGACTTGGTGTCGACGGGACCTACATCTTCTGCGAGAGCGACGGCACCTTCCCGAACCACCATCCGGACCCGACGGTGGTCGAGAACCTGCACGACATCATCGCCGAGGTCGCCCGCCAGCAGGCGGACCTCGGCATTGCGTTCGACGGCGACGCGGACCGGATTGGCGTGGTCGACCGGCACGGCGGGATCGTCTGGGGCGACCACATCCTCATCCTCTACGCGCGCGACGTGCTGGCGCGCACCGGGAAGGGACAGTCCATCATCTTCGACGTGAAATGCTCGCAGGCGCTGCCGCATGCGATCACCGAGGCGGGTGGCGTGCCGGTGATGTGGAAGACCGGCCACTCCCTCATCAAGGACAAGATGAAGGAAGCCCACGCCCCGATCGCCGGGGAGATGTCCGGCCACATGTTCTTCGGGGAAGGGTTCTACGGGCACGATGATGCCCTCTACGGCGGCGCCCGCCTCCTGCGCATCGTGGCCGATGCCGGGCGCCACGTCGATGAGCTGCTCGCCGACGTTCCCAAGTTTGTCTCGACGCCAGAGATCCGGGTGGACTGCCCGGAGGAGCGCAAGTTCGCGCTGGTGGCCGAGGCCGCGGCGCACTTTCGCAGCCGCTACGACGTGATTGACGTGGACGGCGTGCGTGTGCTGTTCGGCGACGGCTGGGGCCTCATCCGGGCGTCCAACACGCAGCCGGTGCTGGTGACGCGATACGAAGCCCTGACGGAAGCACGTCTCGCGGCGATCCGGGGCGAGATGGAGGGGTGGCTGCGCGCCCAGGGTGTGACCCCCTGACGTGACCAGGCGGCGGCTCGGACTCACCGTCGGGCTCGCGGTCGCGGCGTGCCTGCTCGTGGGCCGCGTGGTCGCCGGCTGGCTGGTGGAGTATCGCTGGTATGAGTCGCTGGGCGCCGCGAGCGTCTTCTGGGCGACCGCGTCCAACCTGGCGTTGCTGCGCGGCACCGCGTTCCTCGCCGGGACGGTGCTCTGCTTCCTGAACCTCTACGCCGTCCGCTTCTCCATCGTCTCGGTCATCCTGCCGCGGCGGGTGGGCAACCTCGAGATCGGCGAGGAACTGCCGGGACGTTCGCTGGTCCTGGTGGTCCTGATCATCTCGGTCGCGTTAGGCGCCGTGCTGGCACTCCCCCAGGGCGACTGGGTGTCCCTCGACCTCGTGCGCCATGGCGAGTCGTTCCGCGAGAGCGAGCCGTACTTCGGCTACGACCTCGCGTTCTGGGTGTACTGGCTGCCCATCGAGGAGTCCTTTCACGCGTGGGCCACGCTCGCGCTCCTGGTGATCGGTGCGGTGGTGGTGCTCCTCTACGCCCTCACCCCCAGCTTGCGGTGGTCCGAGGGCCGCGTGCACGTCTCCGGCCACGTGCGTCGCCACCTGCTGCTGCTGCTCAGTCTCCTGCTGCTCCTGATGGCGTGGAGCTACCGGCTGGACGCGCTCGGCCTGCTCCTGGACGGGGAAGGGACCGGCCGGGCCTTCCTCGCCCTGGACCACCGCGTCGGGATCCCTGCGCGACTGCTCCTGGCGATGGGCTCGGTGGTGTGTGCGATGCTGGTCGCGTGGGCGGGCTGGGTCGGACAGCTGCGGGTCGTCCTGGCCGCGCTGGCGCTGTGGGCGGTCTCCTCGCTCGGGGCGCGGCAGCTCGCGCCGGCGCTGGCGTCGCGATACATGCAGCCGGCCGACCCGGAGCTTCGCGATCGTCCGTACCGCGCGACGCGGGCCGCCTTCTCCCGCCGTGCGTTCGACGTGGAGCGCCTCGACACGCGCGACACCCTCAGCGCGGGCGCCGTCCCGGCCTCGCCCCCGGCTTTTGGTCTCTGGGATACGGAGGCCATTCGACGCTCCGCCGCGACCTGGGGAACCCCGGGACAACCGGAGGCGAGCATCGGCTGGGCGCTGCGCGGTGGGCAGCCGCACGCCCTGGTCGTCCAGCGCCCCGTGGGCCCCACCGGGAGCGACCAGCCTGAGGTCGCGCTGGCCGCGGCCATGCACCGCGCGGGGGACGGCCAGTTGCAGCGGCATGCCGACTTCCTGGAACAGGCGCGGCAGCTGCCGCCCATGGCGGTCGGCGACAGCGTGACCGAGGGCAGCGTGGTGTCGGACTCGTCGAACGGGATCGCCGCGCCACGACTGGAGACCCTCACCGCGCGGATCATCCACGCCTGGGGCCTGCAGAACCCTCGGCTCCTGCAGGCGCATTCCACCTTTGGTCCCGCGCGGCTGGTGCGCATTCGCAACGTGCGCGATCGGGTGGAGCGGCTGTTCCCCTTCTTTGTCCTGGGCAATCGCGTCCTCCCCTTCGTCGCGCGCGACTCACTCTGGTGGGCCATCCACCTGTATGCGGCCTCCAGCCACTACCCCCTGAGCGAGCCGATCGTGCTGGCGCAGCATGACGTGAGCTACTTCAAGCACGCCGGGGTGGCGATCGTGAACGCCCACTCCGGCCGGGTCTTCGCGGTGCGTCCGGCCGAGTCGGATCCCGTGACGCGCAGCTGGGTTCGTCGGTTCCCCGAGTTGTTCACGGCCTCGAGCGCGATGACCGAGGAGTTCCTGCGACAACTCCCCCCGCCAGTGGACGGGGTCCTGGCGCAGGCCAGAGTCTTTTCCCGCTTTGGGCGGCGTGGGGATGCGCTCGTGCCCGCGTCCCAGCTCACGCGCGAGACCGGGGCCGACTCCGGGTTCGCCTTCCCAGGCCTGGCCCCGTATGTGGACCAGCGCCGCCAGCGGTTGGCCGTCGCGTATCCCGTCGTGGACCCGACCGACCGGCTCCGCGGGATCGTCGTGGGATCGGGTGGCGCCGACGTCCACGCGGCCTGGGTCCCGGTCGTCGGGCCGGATCGTCGATGGCGAGACATCGTCGCCGCGCTGCGCCAGGCGCTGGACTCCGTCGCCGCCTCGGCGCGCGGCGAGGCAAGTCGCCTGAAGCGAGGACCGATCCGCATCGGGGTCCACGACAACGCCCTGATTCCGGTGCAGGTGCTCTACGAATGGCCGCCTGACCGGGGGCCCTTGCTTCGGAGCGCCGCGGTGTGGGCCGGCGACGGCGTTCGAGTGGGGCGCACGCTGGACGTGGCCCTCGGATTCCCCGAGCCGGCGGCCGGCGATGGCCCACTCGGTCCCGAGGAGTTCCGCCGCCGGGTCGCGGAGCTGTACGCGCGCATGGATGACGCATTGAGCCGCCGCGACATGGTCGCCTTCGGGGAGAATTGGAGCCTGCTGGGGCAGTTGCTTCGGGGTGGTGCGCGCGCGCCTTGATGGGGGTCACGGCCCCCGATAGCTTGCGCCGGCTGGCATGCTGACGACTCGGGACGAAGATGTCCTGACCGGCGCCCGGCACCCCGTCCTACCACGGAGAACGCGTGAACATCCACGAATACCAGGCGAAGGAGATCCTTCGCGCCCTTGGTGTGCCGATCCCCGCCGGGGAGGTGGCCACAACAGCGGATGAGGCCGAGGCAATCGCCCGGCGCATCGGCAGCCAGGTCGTCGTCAAGGCACAGGTCCACGCGGGCGGCCGCGGCAAGGCAGGCGGCGTCAAGCTCGCACGGACCCCCGAGGAGGCGCGGGAGAAGGCCGCCGCGATCCTCGGGATGGAGATCAAGGGACTCGTGGTACAAAAGGTCCTGGTCACCGCGGCGTCCGATATCGCGAGCGAGGCCTACGTCGGCATCATCCTGGATCGGGCCACGAAGAAGCCGGTCTTCATGGTGAGCCCCGCCGGTGGGATCGACATCGAGGAAGTGGCGGCGACGACCCCGGAGAAGATCCTCAAGCTGCCCATCGACACGCGGTATGGCCTGCAGCCCTACCAGGCGATGCGCCTCGGGTTCTTCCTCTACGAGGACCTGACGAAGGCGCGTGCGGCGGCGAAGATCATGGGCCAGCTGTACACGGCGTTCATGCAAAGCGGCTGCTCGCTGGCGGAGATCAACCCGCTCATCGTCGACACCGCCGGGCAGGTGGTGGCCCTCGATGCCAAGATGGGCATCGATGACAATGAGCTGGACCGTCGGCCCGCGATGGCGGCGCTGCGCGATGAATCGGCCGAGGAACCCTCCGAGGTGGCCGCCCGCAATGCCAACCTGACCTTCATCAAGCTGGACGGCAACGTGGGCTGCTGCGTCAACGGCGCGGGGCTCGCGATGGCCACGATGGACCTCGTGAAGTACTACGGGGGCGACCCGGCCAACTTCCTGGACATCGGCGGGTCCTCCAACCCGGAAAAGGTGGTGAACGCGCTGCGCATCATCACGTCCGACCCGAACGTGAAGTGCATCCTGTTCAACATCTTTGGTGGCATCACGCGCACGGACGACGTGGCGAACGGCATCGTGACCGCCACCAAACAGAACCCGCTCAAGGTCCCGATCGTGATCCGCCTGACCGGTACCAACGAGGAGATTGCGATGAAGATCCTGGCCGAGAACGGCTTTGCCGCCTCGAGTGACATGGACGAAGCCGTCCGGAAGGCGGTGTCCCTCGCGACCGGGGGGAAGGCCGCATGAGCATCTTCATCGACAAGGGCACGCGACTCATCGTCCAGGGGATCACCGGACGCGATGGCTCGTTCCACGCCAAGCAGATGATGGAGTATGGCACCCAGGTCGTCGGCGGCGTGACGCCGGGCAAGGGTGGCCAGATGTTCGAGGGCACGGTCCCGATCTTCAATACCGTCGCCGCCGCCGTGGCGGCCACCGGAGCCAACACGACCGTGATCTACGTCCCGCCGATGTTCGCGGCGGACGCGATCATGGAGGCCGCTGACGCGGGGCTCCAACTGATCGTCGCGATCACCGAAGGGGTCCCGGTCCTCGACATGACCCGGGTGCATCCGTTCGTGAAGGAGCGGGGGGTGCGACTCATTGGCCCCAATTGCCCCGGGTTGATCACGCCGGGCGCGTCCAAGGTGGGAATCATCCCGGGCCGCATCTGCACCCCGGGCCCGGTGGGGGTCGTGTCGCGCTCCGGCACGCTGACCTACGAGATCGTCTACCAGCTCACCCGCGCGGGGATCGGGCAGACCACCTGCGTCGGCATCGGCGGGGACCCGATCAATGGCACGAACTTCATCGACTGCCTGGCCGCCTTCGAGGCCGATCCGGCCACGAAAGCGGTGTGCATGATGGGCGAGATCGGTGGCACGGACGAGCAGGAAGCGGCCGAATTTGTCCGGACCCGGATGACCAAGCCGGTGGTCGGCTTCATCGCCGGCCAGACGGCGCCTCCGGGGCGCCGCATGGGCCACGCGGGCGCGATCATCTCGGGCTCCTCGGGAACGGCGGCCGAGAAGGTGGCCGCCTTCGAGGCGGCCGGGATGGGGGTCGCGAAGCGTCCGATCGACTTCGTCGACCTGATCCGGGCGCGCCTCAAGTAAACGGAGCCGTGGTGTCGCCCGGGTCGGGCGGCACCAATCGCTCTCGCCTCACCCCCGGCCTGGTTCGGGCCGGGACCACTTTGAACCAAGCGACAGGTGATGTGATATGGCTGGGAACAGGACGCTGACGATCGTGAAGCCGGACGCCTTTGGCGCCGGCAAGGCAGGGAAGGTCATCGCCCACCTCGAGGCGGGTGGATTTCGGGTGGTGGCTGCTCGGGTCATGCACCTCTCGACGACCCAGGCCGAGGAGTTCTACGGGGTCCACCGGGAGCGCCCGTTCTTCCGGTCGCTGGTGACGTTCATGACCTCCGGGAAGTGCATGCCGATGATCCTGGAGAAGGCGGACGCGGTGGCCGAGCTGCGCCGTGCCATCGGCGCGACGGACCCGGCCGAGGCCGCCGAGGGGACGGTCCGCAAGCTCTACGCGGAATCGAAGGAGCGGAACGCGATTCACGCCTCGGATTCGGACGAAAACGCGACCCGGGAGTCCCGATTCTTCTTCGCGGAAGCCGAAACCCTCTAGCCCGGGCTGGAGGCGACGTAAGTCTGTATTTCCCAGTAACTTGAAAGTCATGGCCCGGCAGCCTAGATTGCTGGGCTATGTTGTCCTTTGACCTTCGCGACCTTGAGGCCCAGGCATCCCTGGTCGATGGGGAGCTCCCAGAGTCGGATCCTGTCTGGGAGGAGGGTGACGCTCGGCCGCAGGGTGCGCTTCGGGTGACGGGCCGAGTCTCGGCGGCGGGCACGGGCCGTTTCTACTTCAGCGGTCACCTCGAAGGGACAACCAACGCGACCTGCCGGCGCTGCCTGGAGCCGGTGCACCAACCGGTCCATGCAGACCTCCACCTGCTGTTGGTGGACGGGTCGGCAGACGAGGCAGATGAAGCGGACGTCTACCTGATCGACGCCCGCGAACGTGAACTGGACCTTCGGCCGGCGATCCGCGAGGAGTGGGTGCTGGCCGCTCCGTCCTACATGGTGTGCTCAGACGCCTGTCAGGGTTTGTGTCCGTCATGCGGCGCCAACCGGAACCTCGGCGCCTGCGGGTGTTCACCCGCGATTGATCCACGCTGGCACGCGCTCTCACCGCTCGGCGGCGACGCACGTTAGGCGTTCACTTCCTTTCCCGGCACCACCATGGCTGTCCCGAAAAGACGTACCTCCAAGCGCAAGAAGCGCGCGCGCAATACGCACAAGAAGGCCGCGGCGATCATCATCCAGTCGTGCCCGCGTTGTGGGTCTCCCAAGCGCCCCCATCGGGTGTGCGGGGAATGCGGGTATTACGCAGGCAAACAGCGAGTCGCCCCCGCCGAGGCTTGACGCTTGGCGCGCATAGCGCTTGACGCCATGGGGGGGGACCACGCACCCGGAGCACCGGTTGCTGGGGCCCTCCTCGCCCTCGACGAGCTCGCGCACGACCATCGGGTCCAGCTGATCGGGATCCCCGACGTCATCCGGCACGCCCTCGATGCGGCGCTCGCCGGGGAGCATGCGGGCCTCGCACACGTCGCGGAGCGCATCGACATCGTGCCCGCGATGGACGTAATCGACATGGCCGAGAAGCCGTCGGCGGTCCTCCGCGGCAAGCCGAACAGCTCAATGCATGTCGGGCTGCGCCTCCAGGTCGAGGGGGGCTCGGACGGCTTTGTCTCCGCCGGCAACACCGGCGCGCAGATGGCCGTCTCCTCGCTGGTCCTGCGCCTGCACGAGGGGCTCACGCGCCCGGCCATCAGCACCTTCTTCCCCACCGCGCGTCGACCGGTGGTCGTGCTCGACTCCGGGGCCAACGTCGACTGCTCGGCGGAAGAGCTCGTGCAGTTCGCGCGGCTCGGCGCCGTGTATGCGGAAGACCTGCTGGGCCGCGAGAACCCGGTGGTTGCGCTGCTCTCCATCGGCGAGGAAGCGGAGAAGGGGAACGCCGCGGTCAAGGCCGCGCACCAGCTGCTCGTCGCGTCGGGGCTCAACTTCCAGGGCAACGTGGAGGGCCGGGACCTTCCGAACGGGGCGAGTGATCGCGGTCCGTTCGATGTCGTGGTCTGCGACGGCTTCGTGGGGAACGTGGTCCTCAAGTTCTACGAGTCCGTGGCCCCCTTCCTGTTTGGCCTCGTCGCGCGTCATGCCGGGCTCTCGCGGGACCAGCTGGCGGGGGCCTTCAAGGAGCTGGACTATTCGGAGCATGGTGGCGCCCCGCTGCTGGGCGTGAAGGGCGTCAGCATCATCTGTCACGGCAAGTCGGGACCCCGGGCCCTCAAGAACGCGATCAAGCTGGCGGTCCGCGCGGTCGAGTCCCGCATGAGCGAGCACATGGGGCGTCGCCTCACGGAGGCCGCATGAACCGTCCGATCGCGCACCTCGCCGGCGTTGGCTCGTTTGCGCCAAGCCGCGTCATGCGCAACGAAGAGTTTGCCGCCCTCGGACTGGACACCAACGACGAGTGGATCGTGCAGCGGACCGGCATCCGCGAACGACATGTCGCGGGGCCGGGCGAGACCAACAAGACGATGTCGGCCGCCGCCGCGCGCGTCGCGATGTCACGGGCGGGGATCACGCCGGGCGACATCGACGTGATCGTGCTCGGCACGGCGTCGCCCGACCGCCTGCTCCCGTCCACGGCCGTCGACCTGCAGGCCGAGCTGGGCGCAAGCCGCGCGGCGGCCTTCGACGTGATGGCGGCCTGCTCGTCCTGGCTCTATGGGCTGATCGTCGCGGAAGGGCTGATGGCGGCCGGCGGCGCGCAAACCGCCCTCGTCGTCGGCACCGAGAAGCTGACGAGCATCGTCGACTGGCAGGACCGCTCGACCTGTGTCCTGTTCGGCGATGGCGCGGGCGCCGCGGTGCTGAAGCGATCGGATGGGAGCAAGGGAATCCTCTCGACCTTCATGCGGAGCGACGGCACGCTGGCCGAGCTGCTGTATCGGCCGAGCGGCGGCGCTGCGCACCCGTTCAACCAGCAGGTGCTCGACGACCGCTCCTTCTACGTGAAGATGGAGGGACGGGAAGTCTTCAAGCACGCCGTCCGGTCGATGTCCGAGGCGACCGATCGCGCACTGGACGGCGCGCGGCTCACCGGGGCCGACATCGACCTCATGATCCCGCACCAGGCGAACATTCGCATCATCGAGGCAACGGCGAAGCACGCCAACGTCTCGATGGACAAGGTGTACGTGAATGTCGACCGCTACGGCAACACGTCATCGGCGTCCATCGGGCTGGCGCTCGATGAAGCCATGGCCTCAGGCCGGGTCAAGCCGGGATCGACGGTGCTCCTCGTGGCTTTCGGCGCCGGATTCACCTGGGCGTCGCTCATCGTTCGCTTTTAGGCATGCCATCGGTAGTCGCGCTTTTCCCCGGGCAGGGGTCGCAGAAGCCCGGCATGGGCAAGGACCTCGCGGAGGGGATTCAGGCCGCGGGCGCGGTCTTCGCGCGCGCGGATGCCGCCCTGGGCGAGTCGCTCTCGACCCTGTGCTTTGAGGGACCGGCGGAAACGCTGACGCTGACGCACAACGCGCAGCCCGCGCTGCTCACCCATGGCGCCGCGGTCTGGGCGGCGGTCGCCCCTCACGCAGGCCCACACCTGGTGGCCACGGCCGGCCATTCACTGGGCGAGTTCACCGCGTGGCACGCGGCTGGCGCACTCACGCTCGAGGACGCGGTCCGGCTGGTCCGTCGGCGTGGCGAGTTGATGTTCGCCACCGGCGTCGAGCGTCCGGGCGCCATGGCGGCGATCCTGGGCGATCCATCCGAGCCGATCGACGCGATCTGCGCCCGCGCCAGCGCGGACCCGGAAGGCGGGCTCGTCGTGGCGGCGAACTACAACTGCCCGGGCCAGGTGGTGATCTCCGGAGAGGCCGCCGGCGTGCGCAAGGCGATGGAGATGCTCAAGGCCGCTGGTGCAAAGCGCACCGTCGAGCTCCCGGTCAGCGGCGCGTTCCATTCACCGCTCATGGCGCCGGCGTCCGCGGGACTCGCCGAGGCGCTCGCCACCGTTCCTTTTGCGAATGCCACGGTGCCGGTGTGCGTCAATGTGTCGGCCGAGTTCGAGACCGAGCCGGCCCGGGGCCGCGCGCTCCTCGTGGAGCAGCTGACCTCACCGGTCCGATGGACGCAGGTGATCACGGCCCTGGCCGAACGATTCCCTGACGCGCTGTTCGTGGAGATGGGCCCTGGGGCGGTCCTGACCGGGCTCGTACGGAAGATCGCGCCCGGTGTGGCCACCGCCACCTGCGGAACCGCGGCCGAAGTTCAGGCCCTGATCGAGAGGTTGTCATGAAGATCGACCTGTCGGGCAAGAACGCACTCGTCACCGGGAGCACGCGGGGCATCGGGCGAGCGATCGCGGAAGCCCTGGCTGCCAGCGGCGCCCGTGTGGGGATCGTCGGCCGTGACGCGGAACGCGCACGCGCGATTGCGGCGGAGGTCAGCCCCGAGGCGCAAGGGTTCGGGTGCGACGTGAGCGACCCGGCGCAAATCGTTGCGCTGGTGGAAGATGCCGAGCGCGAGTTCGGGTCGATTGACATCCTGGTGAACAATGCCGGGCTGACGCGCGACAACATCATGCTCCGGCTCAAGGACGACGACTGGAACGCGGTGATCGACGCGAACCTGCGTTCCGCCTTCGTCGCGACACGTGCCGTCACTCGCGGCATGATGAAGCGTCGCTCGGGCCGCATCATCAACATTGCCAGCGTGGTGGGGCTGATCGGCAACAAGGGGCAGACGAACTACGCGGCGTCGAAGGCGGGGCTGATCGGTCTCACCAAGTCCGTCGCCAAGGAGTTCGCCTCAAGAGGCGTCCTGGCGAACGTCGTGGCCCCCGGCTTCATCGAGACCGACATGACGGCGGCGCTGACCGCCGAGGCTCGGGCCGCGTTGTCTGCCCAGATCCCCCTGGAGCGACTGGGGCAACCCCAGGACGTGGCCGGTGCGGTGCTGTTCCTGTGTTCTGACCTGGCGTCCTACATCACCGGGCAGGTGCTCGTGGTGGATGGCGGCATGGTGATGTAAGTGGCGGTATTCCATTATCTTCGAACCACCCCTTTGCCCCAACGGAGCACGACATGGCGGACATGAGCGAGAAGGTCAAGGACATCATCGAGAAGGAGCTCGGCGTCGAGCGGGAGAAGCTCACCGACGAGGCCAGCTTCATCGAGGACCTTGGCGCTGACAGCCTCGACATCGTCGAACTCGTCATGGAGTTCGAAAAGCAGTTCAACATCGACATTCCCGACGAGGACGCGGAGAAGCTGCGCACGGTCGGGGACGCCTTGAAGTACCTGAAGGAAAAGGGGCCCGCCGCCTAACATGAAGCGCCGCGTCGTCATCACCGGCCTCGGGGCCGTCACGTCCGTAGGATTGGACGTGGCGTCGACGTGGCGCGCGCTCCTCGCGGGCACCTCCGGGGGCGGCCCCATCACCAAGTTCGATGCCGCCCGCTTCCCGGTCCGGTTTGCCTGCGAGGTCAAGGGATTCGACCCGCTCCAGTACATGGACCGGAAGGAAGCCAAGCGGTCGGACGCCTACACCCAGTACGCGGTCGCGGCGTCCCTCCAGGCGATGGCGGACGCCGGGCTCTCCCAGGGCACGTTCGACCCGGAAATGACCGGGGTCATCGTCGGCTCCGGGGTCGGCGGACTGAAGAGCTTCGAGGAGCAGCACGACGTCTACCGGGAACTTGGCCCTTCCAAGATCTCGCCGTTCTTCATCCCGACGTTCATCGCCGACATCGCATCGGGGGTCGTCTCCATGCGGGTGGGAGCGAAGGGTCCGAACTACGCGACCATCTCAGCCTGCTCGACCAGCGCCCACGCTATTGGGGATGCCATGCGCACCATCCAATACGGCGACGCGGACGTGATGGTCTGTGGCGGTGCGGAGGCCTCGGTGACCCCGATGGCCATTGGCGGATTCGCCAACATGAAGGCGCTCTCGGAGCGCAACGACGACCCCGCGCGCGCGTCGCGCCCGTTCGACAAGGACCGCGATGGGTTCGTGATGGGGGAGGGCGCCGGGATCCTCATCCTCGAGGCACTCGAACATGCCCAGGCCCGAGGTGCACGGATCTACGGCGAGGTGGCTGGTTACGGCGCGACGGGGGATGCCTACCACCTCACCGGCCAACCCGAGGAACACGAAGGGTTGCAGCGCTCCATGCGACGCGCCCTGCGGGACGCCGGCCTGTCGACGGCGGAGATCGACTACGTGAACGCGCACGGGACGTCCACCCCCATGAACGACCCGAACGAGGCCAAGGCAATCATGCGCGTGTTCGGCGACGACGCCGCGCGCCTGAGCGTCTCCTCCACCAAGTCGGCGACGGGGCACATGCTGGGCGCCGCGGGCGCGATCGAGGCCATCGCCTGCATCCTCGCGCTGCGCGACCAGGTGGTCCCGCCGACGATCAACTTCGCGACGCCCGATCCCGACTGCGGCCCGTTGGACTTCACCCCCAACGTGCCTCGCTCCCGGGAGATCCGGGCCGCCCTCTCGAACAGCGCCGGATTCGGCGGGCACAACGTGTCGCTCGTCATTCGCCAGTTTGTCCCCTGAGGCCCGCGTGCTCCCCGCGGTAGCGCTCGACCGCATCCGGGACGCGAACCTCCGGCCGATCGCCGAGAAGGTGGCGAACGGCGTGCGACTGGAGCCGAGCGACGCCCTCACCTTGTTCCGCACGCCGGACCTCCTGGGCCTCGGGCACCTCGCGGACGCGGCGAACCAGGCGAAGAACGGCCGGGTGGTCACCTTCGCGTCGAACCAGCACATCAACCCGACGAATGTGTGCGTCCTGCGGAAGACCTGCGTCTTCTGCGGGTACGCGCGCCTGCCGAAGGAAGAGGGCGCCTATCGCTACACGCTGGACCAGGTGATGGCCGAGGCGGAGCCGGCGCGCGAGGGGATGACGCGCGAGTTCCACATCGTCGGTGGGCTCGACATGCAGGCGGGGCTCACGTACTACACGACGATGTTCCGCGCGCTCAAGCGCGAGTTCCCGCACGTGCACATCAAGGCGCTCACCGCCGTGGAGATCGCGCACATTGCCCGCATCGAGAAGTTGAGCTGGCAAGAGGTGCTGGTGGCCTTGCGCGAGGCCGGCCTCGACACGATGCCCGGCGGCGGGGCCGAGACCTTCAGCGCCGCGGTCCGCGAGCAGATCGCCGATCGCAAGCTGGGGGGCGCCGACTACATCGGGGTGCATCGCGCCGCACACCAGCTGGGCATCCGGTCCAACTGCACCATGCTGTATGGCCACGTGGAGACGCTGGAGGATCGCGTCGCCCACCTGAGCATGCTGCGCGACCTGCAGGACGAGACCGGGGGATACCTCGCGTTCATCCCGCTCGCCTACCACCCGGACGACAATGAGCTGGGCAAGCGGCTGCAGCGACAGGGCCGCGGCACGACGGGGTTTGACGACCTGCGCGTCCTGGCGGTCGGCCGCCTCTTCCTGGACAACTTCCAGCACATCAAGTCGCACTGGATCATGGTGACCCCGTTCCTGTCGCAGGTGGCGCTGGCGTTTGGCGTCAACGACCTCGAGGGAACGGTCGTGCGGGAGAAGATCTATCACGCGGTGGGAGCCACCACGCCACAGGGACTGCCCCTCGCGGAGATCCTCAAGCTGATCCGCGGGGCACAGCGCATTCCGGCGGAGCGTGACGCGTTCTACCAGGTGATTCGTCGCTTCGACGATGACCTGACGCGGGTCGCCGCCGACTGACCCGTGCGCGTCGGTCGCATCCCCTACATCAACTGCTTTCCCGTCTACGGGGCGATTGATCGTGGCCTCGTGCCGCTCGACGGGGAGCTGGTGACCGGGATCCCGAGCCTGCTCAATGCGCGCATGGCGGCCGGCGCCCTCGATGTCTCGGTCGTGTCCGCCGTGGAGTACGCGCGCGATGCCGCGCGATACCTGCTGCTCCCGGATCTCGCCATATCCTGCGATGGCCCGGTACGCTCCGTGATGTTGTTCTCCCGGCGCCCGGCCGGGGAACTCGCTGGGCGCCGCGTGGTGCTCTCGCGCTCCTCCATGACCAGCGTGGCGCTGCTGGAGCTGCTGTTCGACGAAGTCTGGAAGGCGCGCCCGGAGTTCGTGCCCGGTGATGCCGAGATGGCCGACCTCCAGGCGTTTGCCCAGGATGAACACGACGCCCGCCTGGTCATCGGCGACGCGGCGCTGCTGCTGCAATCGCCGGGCACCACCGCGGAAGGCCGGCCCGTCTATCCGTACGTGTATGACCTGGGTGCCGAGTGGCTGCGGTGGACCGGGCACCCGTTTGTCTTCGCCGTCTGGGTTGCCCAGCGCACGACGCCGGCGCGCGACGCCCTCACGACCCATGCGGCGCTCCTCGCGTCGCGCGACTGGGGGCTGCAGCACCTGGGCCTGCTGTCGGAGCAGGCAGCGCAGCAGACCGGTGTGCCCGCGGACGAGTGCCGGCGCTACCTCGAGGGACTCGACTACGGCCTCGGGCTCCGGTACCTCGCCGGGCTGACCGAGTTCTTCGCCCGCCTGAGTGCCGCGGGGAAGGTGCCGTCGACCACCCTGCAGTTCCTCGCGGCCTGAGCCATGCGCCGCCACAGCGCCCCTCCGGCGCTACCTTTCGTCCTGACCTCGTGACCTCCGCGGAGTGTCCTGCCCCATGAACCGCGACCTGCTCGACTTCTACGCCAACGCCCCGCTCCTCGAGCTCGGTCTCGAGGCGGATCGCGTCCGCGCGGCGAAGCACCCGCACCAGACGGTCACGTACATCGTCGACCGCAACATCAACTACACCAACGTCTGCGTCGCGGACTGCGGGTTCTGCGCCTTCTACCGCCGCCCCAAGCACACCGAGGGGTACACGCTCTCGTTCGAGCAGATCGGCCAGAAGATCGAGGAGACGAAGGCGTTAGGCGGCGTGCAGATCCTCATCCAGGGCGGGCACAATCCGTACATCCCGTTCGAGTGGTACCTGGACCTGCTGCGCTACATCAAGCGGCACCACCCCATCCACATCCACGGGTTCAGCCCGAGCGAGGTGGACTTCTTCTCCCAGGTCTTCCGGATGGACGCCACCGACGTCATCCGCGAGCTCAAGGCCGCCGGGCTCGACTCGATCCCGGGGGGCGGTGGCGAGATCCTGGTCCAGCGCGTGCGGGACATCGCCGCCCCCAAGAAGGCCGGGGCCGACCGGTGGCTGGAGATCATGGAGTTGGCACACCAGGCCGGCATGAAGACCTCGGTCACCATGATGTACGGCCTCGGGGAGACCCTGGCCGAGCGGATCGAGCACCTCCAGCGCGTGCGCGACGTCCAGGCACGCACCGGGGGATTCACGGCCTTCATCACCTGGCCGCTGCAGCCGGAGAACACCCCGGAGTTCTCGCACATGGAGAAGACGGGCGCGGTGGACTACCTGCGCACCGTCGCCATCTCGCGCATCGTCCTCGACAACGTGCCCAACCTGCAGAGCAGCTGGGTGACCATGGGGATGAAGGTCGGCCAGCTGGCCCTGCGCTTTGGCTGCAATGATTTCGGGTCCCTGATGATCGAGGAGAACGTCGTGAGTGCGGCCAACACGACGCATCGGACGACCACCGAGGAGCTGGAGCGCCTGATCCGTGACGCCGGGTTCACCCCGGCGCGCCGGCGGCAGGACTACTCGATCATCCCGCTCGACCACCCGGTCGCCGCCTGAGGTGACGATGCACGCGCGCACCGGGATCGGGTATGACTCCCACCGCTTTGCCGCCGGGGGGCCGCTGCGACTCGGCGGCATCGACATCCCTTCGGACCGCCACCTCGTGGGGCACTCCGATGCGGATGCCATCTGCCACGCGGTCACCGACGCCATCCTCGGCGCCGCGTGCCTGGGGGACATCGGCCGCATGTTCCCGGACACCGATCCCGCCAACCGCGGGCGCGATTCCATCGACATGCTGGAGCGGGCGATGGGGCGCGTGCGCCAGGAGCAACGCCTCCGCGTCGAGCATGTCGACATCACGGTGATCGTGGAGTCGCCGAAGATCGGCCCGTATCGCGACGCGATCTGCGGGCGCATCGCGGAAGCGTTAGGCATCCCGGCGGGCCACGTCAACGTGAAGGCAAAGACCAACGAGGGGATGGGGTGGATCGGTCGCGGCGAAGGGCTGGCGTGCATCGCGTCCGCGACCCTGATGCCCTGAGGATGGAGTCGCTCGACGCCGCGCTGGCCTGGCTGACGACCCTGCCGACCGGCGCGCTCCTGGCCCTCATGGCCGTGCTCGCCGCCGTCGAGAACATCTTCCCCCCGATCCCCGCGGACGTCCTCGTGGCCTTCGGGAGTTTCCTGGCCGCGCGGTCCGCCCAACCCGCGTGGCCCGCCTTCCTCGCCGTCTGGGGGGGCAACCTGTTTGGCGCCTGGCTCATGTACCTCATGGGACGACGCTTTGGCGCCGAACGCGTGGAGCGCCGCTATCACCTGGACCGCACCGGGGGGGCCGATGCACGCATCCTCGAGTGGCACCGCCGATACGGCACCGCCGCCTTCTTCCTGACGCGGTTCATTCCCGGACTTCGCGCGGTGGTCCCGCCCGTCGCCGGCGCCCTTCGCATCCCACCCCTGGGGGTGATGGTGGCGATGGGACTCGCCAGCGGGATCTGGTACGGCGCCATCACCTGGCTGTCCTTTCGTGCGGGCACCAACTGGGAGTCGTTGCGGGGCGGCATCGCCCGCCTCGGTTCCTGGTCTGCCGGCCTCGCCGGCGCGGCCGTCGTCGTGGTCGCGGCCGTGTGGTGGCATCGCCGTCGCCTCCATGCCAGCCCGACGCGCCCGCCTGCCTGACGAGGCCGCCCGGGCCTTCGCGCTCGAGCGCTTCGACGACTTCCTCGCGCTCGAGGAGGGCGCCTCGCCGCGGACGCGGGAGGCCTACGGACGCGACGTCGCCCGGCTGGCGACCTTTTGTCTCGCGCGCGGCAGCGGGCGCGTGTCCGACGTCACCCACGCGTTGCTCCGGGAGTTCACCTGGCACCTCAAGGACAGTGGGCTGTCCGCGCCGTCCATCCGTCGCACCATCGCCGGCGTGCGTACCTGGTGCCGCTTCCTCGTGTCGGAGGGATTGCTCCCCGCGGACCCCAGTGACCGACTGGAGCTGCCCCGACGCACGCGGGAACTCCCCGACGTGCTGACCGCCGAGGATGTCGATCGCCTGCTCGCCGCGGGCGACCAGGACCATCCGCTCTTCTTTCGCGACCGCGCGATGCTCGAGCTGGCCTACAGCGCCGGGCTGCGGGTCTCCGAATGGATTGGCATCGGCGTCAAGGACATCGACTTCGTGGAGGGCGTGGTCCGCGTGTTCGGCAAGGGGGGCAAGGAGCGCCTCGTGCCGATCGGCCGCAACGCCATCACGGCGGTCTCGATCTACCTGCGCGAGGGACGGCCGCGCCTCGAGCGTGGTGAGGGGAAGGGGGCATTGTTCCTCAATGCCCGAGGACGACCCTTGAGCCGGATGGGGGCCTGGCAGGTGCTGCGCACCTGGGTCAAGCGAGCCGGCATCGCCAAGCATGTCTCCCCGCACACCCTCCGCCACTCGTTCGCCACGCACCTCCTGGAGGGCGGCGCCGACCTGCGCGCCGTGCAGGAGATGCTGGGCCACGCCGACATCTCCACGACCCAGATCTACACCCACCTGGACCGGGACTACCTGCACACGGTGCACCGGCAATACCATCCGCGCGGATGAGCCTGCGACGACGCCTCCTGGTCACCACCGCCACGCTCCTGGGACTCGCGGTGGTCGCGATGCTGACGGTGGTCGCTCCCCTGGTCGACCGGCGGATGAACACCGTCATCCCGGGGCGGACCCTCGCCGCCTCCCCGGCGGCACAGGCGCTCCACGCGGACGCCACCATCGTCGACCTGCACGCCGACGCCCTGCTGTGGCCGCGGGACCTCAATGAGCGGCACGACCACGGCCATGTCGACCTGCCGCGCCTGCAGGAGGGCCATGTGGCGCTCCAGCTGTTCAGCGTGGTGACCAAGACCCCGCGAGGCATCAACTACGATCGCAACACCGGCGACACCGACAACATCACCCTGCTGGCGATCGCCGAGCGATACCCGCCCCGTGCGTGGCGCTCGCTCCGGGAGCGCGCGCTCTGGCAGGCACACCGCTTTGAGCAAATGGCCACCCAGTCGGCCGGCGCCCTCCGACCGGTCCGTACGGTGCGAGAGCTCGACCAGCTCCTGGCATCCCGGGGCTCCGGGTCCGGGGTCATCGGCGGGATCCTCGCGACCGAGGGGCTCCACCCGGCGGAGGGCGAGGTGATGAACGTCGACACCTTGTTCGCCGCGGGCTTTCGCGTCTTTGGGCTCACCCATTTCTTCGACAACGAGATCGGGGGATCGGCCCATGGGATCTCGCATGGTGGGTTGACGGCGTTCGGGCGTGCCGCCGTCGAGCGCCTCGTGGCGTTAGGCGCCATCATCGACGTGGCGCATGCCTCGCCGGCCCTGATGGACGACGTGCTCCGGCGCACGGGTGCCGCGGTGATGGTGAGCCACACCGGCGTGCAAGCGACCTGTCCCGGGCCCCGGAACCTCTCGGACGACCAACTCAGGGCCATTGCGGCCCGCGGCGGCCTGGTCGGGATCGGCCTGTGGGATGGCGCCATCTGCGAGGTGAGCGCGGGATCATTCGCGCGGGCGGTGCGCCACGCGCTCTCGGTGGCCGGCGATCGCGCGGTCGCGTTGGGCTCCGATTTCGACGGCGCCACGCGCGTGCCCTTCGATGCCAGCGGACTCGCGAGCCTCACCGAGGCCATGCTGCAGGCCGGGCTTACCCCGGAGCAGGTCCGCGGGGTGCTGGGAGGGAATGCGGTCGACTTCCTGCGCCGCCACCTGCCGCCCTAGGCTGTCGTTCGCGTCGGTGCCGGACTAACTTGACGAGCGTGCCTGAAATGACCCCGCACGCCTCCCCGGTGCCGCCATGCCCGTCCTGGCCGTAATCCCCGCCAGGCTCGGCGCGACCCGCCTCCCGCGAAAACCCCTGCGACTCCTTGGGGGAGAACCGTTGGTCACCAGGGTCCTGGATCGCGTCACCTCGCTTGGCGTGGCCGACAGGGTGGTGGTCGCGACCGACGCCGAAGAAGTGCACGCCGCCGTCCGGGCCCACGGGGGGACGAGCGTCGACACCCGGCAGGACCACCCCTCCGGCACCGATCGCGTCGCCGAGGTGGCGGCTCGTCCGGAGTACCGGGAGTTCGACGTCGTGCTCAACGTGCAGGGGGACGAGCCCTTCGTGTCGGCCGACGTGCTGCGGGGCGCCGTCGGGATGTGTGCGCGCTTTCCGCTGGGCACCAGTGCGGTGCGGCGGGACCCGGGAATCCTCCAGGAGCCGAACATCGTGAAGGTCGTCTGCGACGCATCGGGCCGCGCGATGTACTTTTCGCGAGCCCCGATTCCGTGGTTGCGAGACGCCGTGGACCACGCCGTGCTGGCCTCCCTGGTGTTGCAGCATGTGGGGGTGTACGCGTACCAGCGACGGGCGCTGCAGGCGTGGGTGGAGCTGCCGGTCCATCCGCTGGAGCAGGTGGAGCGACTGGAGCAACTGCGTCCGCTGGCGGCGGGGCTGGGGATGGGAGTGGCGGTGCTGGACGGCCCGCTCGATGGGGGCATCGATACCGAAGACGACCTGGCCCGCGCGAACGAGCGCTGGCGTGACCTTTACGCTGGACGGAACTGACATGCAGACCGGTGCCACGACGCCGCAGACCACGCGCTTCATCTTTGTCACGGGCGGCGTCGTCTCGTCGCTGGGGAAGGGGATCGCCGCCGCCTCGCTTGGCCGCCTGCTGGTCGAGCGGGGGCTGCGCGTCTCGATCATGAAGTTCGATCCGTACCTCAACGTCGATCCCGGCACGATGTCGCCGTTCCAGCACGGCGAGGTGTTCGTGACGGACGACGGGGCGGAGACGGACCTGGACCTCGGGCACTACGAGCGCTTCATCGACCGGCCGTTGTCGCAGCTGAACAACGTGACCACGGGACGCATCTACCTGAACGTCATTACCAAGGAGCGGCGCGGGGAGTACCTCGGCTCCACGGTCCAGGTGATCCCCCACATCACCGACGAGATCAAGGCGCACATGAAGCGCATGGCGCCGGGGAACGACGTCGTCATCGTGGAGATCGGCGGGACGGTCGGCGACATCGAGTCGCTGCCATTCCTCGAGGCCATTCGTCAGTTCCGGCAGGAGGTGGGGAAGCAGAATGCGATGTTCGTGCACCTCACGCTCGTGCCCTACATCGCAGCGGCGGGCGAGGTGAAGACCAAGCCGACCCAGCACTCGGTGCGTGAGCTCATGGAGATCGGGATCCAGCCCGACGTGCTCATCTGCCGCACCGAGCGCGCCCTCAGCGAGGACGTCAAGCGCAAGATCGCCCTCTTCTGCAACGTGGAGTTTGGCAACGTCATCGAGAGCGTCGACGTGCCGACGATCTACCAGATCCCGCTCACCTTCCATGAGCAGGGGCTCGACGAGCGCGTGATGACGCGCCTCAACCTCACCGGGCGCCAGCCCGACCTCGGCCGCGGGGAGACGCTGGTCAATCGCGTCGTGCAGCCGCGCGACAAGGTGCGCATTGCCGTGGTGGGCAAGTACACGCAGTTCGTGGACAGCTACAAGAGCGTGCAGGAGGCCCTGATCCACGGCGGCATCGGCAACGACGTGGGGG
>JAEUJL010000710.1 GCA_016794835.1 Gemmatimonadota bacterium
GGGCGGAGCGCTTTGTGGGGCGCCCATGATCGTCGGCACCGCGGGGCACATCGATCACGGCAAGACCACCCTGGTCCGCGCGCTCACCGGGGTGAACACGGATCGACTGCCCGAGGAGCAGCGTCGCGGCATCACCATCGAACTGGGTTTTGCCCCGCTCGACCTGCCGGTGGTCGGTCGCGTCGGGCTGGTCGACGTCCCCGGCCACGAGGGGTTCATCCGCACGATGGTCGCCGGTGCCACCGGCGTCGACGTCGGACTCCTCGTCATCGCGGCGGACGAGGGGGTGATGCCGCAGACGCGCGAGCACCTCGCCATCCTCCGGCTGCTGGAAGTCCGCTCGCTCGTCGTGGCGCTGACCAAGGCGGAGCTTGCCGAGCCGGATTGGCTCGAGCTGGTGGGGGAGGACGTGCGAACCCTCCTCGCGGAGACCCCATACGACGGGGCCCCGATACTGCCGGTGTCCGCCCGGACCGGTGAGGGCCTGGACGCCTTGCGCGGTGCCCTCGCCACGGCCCTCTCCTCCGCGGCCGCGCGGCAGGGCGATGACCTCTTCCGGCTGCCCATCGATCGCGTCTTCACTGTCCGAGGCACCGGAACCGTCGTCACTGGCACCTCATGGTCCGGCGCGGTGCGGGTGGGGGCTGACCTGCGGCTCTTCCCCGGCGACCTCCCCGTGAGGGTGCGAGGCATCCAGGTGCACGGCGCGGCCGCGGACCTTGCCGGGCCGGGGACACGGCTCGCCGTCGCGCTGACCGGGGTCGAGCTCGACCAGGTCCACCGCGGGATGACCCTCGTCACCCCAGCCCCCTGGGCCGCGACGACGCATTTCCACGCAGAGGTCACCCTGGTCGACTCTGCCTCCGCATTCCGGCCCCGGGAGTGGCTGCGGTTGCACGTCGGCACCGCGGAAGTCTCCGCGCGGGTCGTCGTCAGGCCTGGCGCCCATTCGGCGCGCGTCGTCACTGAGGAACCCGTGGTCCTCCGCGCCGGCGACCGCTTCGTCCTCCGACGGTCACAGCCGCTGGCCACCGTCGGCGGCGGGATCGTGATTGATCCGGCGCCCGGACGTGCCCGGCGGCGCCCTGCGGGGGGCTGGGATGCGGATCCAGCCGCGCGCCTCGCGCAGCTCATCCGCGACGCCGGCGACACCGGGGTGGGGCTGCGCGAGATCCCGATCCGGGTTGGGTGCCGACCGCCGGAAGTCGCCGGGCTGGCGTCACCGTATGTGCAGTTCCGTGAGCGGGTGTTCGCGAGGGAGATTCTGCACGACTACGAGGAAGCTGTTGCAGGACAAGTGCTTGCGTATCTCAGCTCACGTAGTACGGAACCCGGGGCACCGCCGTCGAGCTGGTCGCAGCTCCGACCGAACATCCCCTTGCTGGAGCTGGCCGCTGAGCGGCTGGTCAGCGCCGGCCGGCTGGTCTTTCGGGGCCCGGCCCTCGCCCCGCCCGACTGGACCCCACGGCTTGACGCCGGCCAGGAGGAGGCGGCCGCCTGGGTCACCGACCGGCTCCGGAAGGCCGGCCGCGAACCTCCGTCGGTTGCCGAGCTTGGAGCGGAGTGGGCGGGTGCGCCGCTGCCTCCCGTGCTCCGCTTCCTCGAGCGTTCCGGTCAGCTGGTGGCGGTAGAACCCGATCGGTACTTCACCACTGAGGTGGTCAACGAAATGACCGAGGGTCTCGTTGCCCACTTGAGGGGATCGGCGGAAGCGGAAACCCCGGCAACCCTGA
>JAEUJL010000716.1 GCA_016794835.1 Gemmatimonadota bacterium
TTGGCGAAGGCAGGTCCCCTCGCGGCTGCCCTTGCGGCGGGTGCCGCGTGCGCGCCGGATCCCGCCGTCGCACCCGTACCAACGGGAGTTCAACAAGGGGGGCTCGATGCGCTGGTAGCCGAGATGCGTGAGGGCGACCTGGGTGACATTCGCAGCTTCCTCCTCCAGGTGGGCGACCACGCCCCGGTCGAGCACTACTTTCGCGGCGCGAAACGGAACGACGTCGCGCCCGTATACTCGGTCACCAAGAGCATCACCTCGCTGCTGACCGGGTTGGCCCTCGAGGCGCGCGCCCTCGACTCCCTCCGTGCCCCGATTCGTCCCATCCTCCGTGCGCATGACTCGTTGTTCGCCGCCGATGCCATCCGCGCGCGCATCACGGTGGAAGACCTGCTCACCATGCGCGCCGGCATCGCGTGGGACGAACTGTCGACCAGCTACACGGACCCCACGAACCCCGTCGGGCTCATGCTGGCCACGCGGGACTGGATCGGCGACCTGCTCTCGCGGCCCATGGTCGCGCCTCCGGGGACGCGATATGCCTACAACACTGGTGCAACCATCGTGCTTGGCGAGGTCGTCGGCCTGGCGCTGCGTCGGCCCATTGCGTCGTTCGCGCAGGAACGCCTCTTCGGGCCGCTCGGGATTGCCGCGCCGCCGTGGCACCATGCCGCAAACGGCGTGGCCAACGCCGGCAGTGGACTCTCACTCCGTCCGCTGGACCTGCTCCGGATCGGGCAACTCGTGCGCGACCGGGGTCGATATGGTGGCAAGCAAGTCGTCCCCGCGGCGTGGATCGCGGCGTCGCTCACTCCGCACGTCGGCACGACGGCGGTGCGGTACGGCTACCAGTGGTGGATGTGGGGGGCACGCGGCGCATGGGACCCTGCCGACCCGGTGTACGTTGCCAGTGGCTGGGGCGGACAGACGGTGCTGGTCTTTCCCTCGCGTGCGGCCGTCGTCGTGGTAACCGCCCTCAACTTCGACCGGAACCCGGTGATCGAGGCGCAAGCGCTCACGCAGCGGCTCGACGGTATCCTGACCAGAGTTACCAACCCCCAGGTGCAATGACCCTCGCTCACGACCTTCGCCTCGCCGGTCGACTCCTGGTTCGCCGACCGCTCTTCACGACGATGGTGGTGTTGACCATCGCCGTCGCCATCGGGCTGAACAGCACCGTGTTTGCCGCGGTCGACGCCCTCCTGCTGCGTCCCTTGCCGGGAGTCCTGGCGCCGGATCGGGTTGTGGGACTGTATCGAACGGCACCCGGGATCCCGTGGGGGTCCAATTCCGTCCCGCACTTCCAGGATGTGCGGGAGCGGACCACCGACGTCTTCGCGCAGGTGGCCGCATGGACCTTTGCCGGGTTCAACCATGGGGACGGCGACCAGCCGCAGATCCTCTCCGGGCAGTTGGTGTCGGCCACCTATTTCTCCACACTCGGTGTGCAGCCGGCCCACGGGCGCTTCTTCGTGCCAGCCGAGGACAGCGGGCGTGGGGCGCATCCCGTGGTGGTGCTCGGGGACGGCGCCTGGCGTCGACGGTTTGGCGGCGATCCGTCCGTGGTCGGACGCGCGATCCAGCTCAATGGTCAGGCGATGGAGGTGATCGGTATCGCCCCGCCGGGATTCCGTGGCACGGTCCCGATGCTGGAGCCTGCGCTGTACGTGCCCCTGATGCAGATGGAAGTGCTCGACGCCGACCGGGCGGGATCGCTCGACA
>JAEUJL010000737.1 GCA_016794835.1 Gemmatimonadota bacterium
GCACGGTCATGCGCGCGCCGCCTCCCACACGCGCACCACGCGATCGATGAGCCGCGGCAGTGTCTCCAGGGGCAGCATGTTCGCGCCGTCGCTGGGGGCGTGTGCGGGGTCCGGATGGGTCTCGAGGAAGAGCCCGTCGACCCCCGCCGCGGCGGCCGCCAGGACGAGGGTCGGGATGTGCTCCCGTGCGCCCCCGCTGCTTCCCCCATCCCCGCGCCCCGGCTGCTGCACGGAGTGTGTGCCGTCGAAGATCACGGGCGCGTGAGTGGCGGTCCGGAGGCGCTCGAAGGCGCGCATGTCCACCACGAGGTCCCCGTAGCCGAAGAACGTTCCGCGCTCGGTGACGGCGACCCCGTTGGTTGTGCCCGCGGGTGCTGCGGCCCGGACCTTGGCGACCGCTCCGGACATTCCCTCGGGATGCATCCACTGGCCCTTCTTGATGTTGACCGGCTTTCCCGTGGCTGCCGCGGCTTCCAGGAGGTCGGTCTGCCGACAGAGGAAGGCGGGGATCTGCAGGATGTCCACCACCTCGGCCGCGGCCGCGCACTGCTCCGGCAGGTGCACGTCAGTCAGCAGTGGTAGCCCGGTGGCGGCGCCCACCCGTCGGAGCGCCTCCAGGCCTTCGTGCATTCCGGGCCCACGGGCGGCCCCGGCATTCGAGCGGTTGGCCTTGTCGAAGGAAGCCTTGTACACGACGCCTCCCGGCAGGCGATCCGCCAGGCGGGCCAGCGCCTCCGCGACGCGCAGGTTGAGCGCGTCGTCCTCGACGACGCACGGCCCGGCGATGAGGAAGAGCCGACCGCCGGGAAAGCCGCGATACGCCATCAGGACGCGTCCCGCGCCACTGCCGCGGGAACGCTCGTGGGGGTGGCCGCCTTGCGACGCATCGCCGCGCCGATGAAGCTCTGGAACAGCGGATGCGGATGCGTGGGGCGCGACTGCAGTTCCGGGTGGAACTGGCACCCGATGAACCACGGGTGCGAGGCGTGCTCGACGATCTCCACCAGCGATTCATCCGGGGACAGCCCCGCGAGGCGCAGGCCGTGCTCCTCGAACTGCTCGCGATAGGCGTTGGAGACTTCGTACCGATGCCGATGGCGTTCGCTGACCTCGGGCGCGCCGTAGATCTCCGCGGCCTTCGTCCCCTTGGTCAGGCGGCAGGGGTAAGCGCCGAGGCGTTGCGTGCCCCCGATGTCGGTGACGTGCTTCTGTTCCTCGAGGAGGGACACGACGGGGTGCGCGCACTCCGGCTTGAACTCGCTGGAGTTGGAGTCCTCGAGCCCGAGCACGTGGCGCGCGAACTCGATGAGTGCCACCTGCATGCCCAGGCAGATCCCGAAGAACGGCAGGCGCATCTCGCGCGCGCAGCGAATGGCCTCGATCATCCCCTCGACCCCACGCACGCCATAGCCGCCGGGGACGAGGAGTCCGTGGTGGCCGGCGAGGATCTCGCGGCCGCGCTCCGGCGAGGTGAAGTCGTCGCTCGACAGCCACTTGATCTCCACCCCGACGTCGTTGCCGATCCCGCCGTGGATCAGGGCTTCCTGGACGCTCTTGTAGCTGTCGATGAATTGCGTGTACTTGCCCACCACGGCGATGCGCACGATGTCCCGCGGCTGGATGACGCGATTGACCAGCGTCTCCCAGCGGCCCAGGTCTGGCTGGCGCCCGGTGAGGTTGAGGCGGGTCATCACCCGCTCGTCGAGCCCCTGCTCGTGGAAGGTCAGGGGAATCTGGTAGATGGTGGGGACGTCCACGCTCTCGATGACGTTGCCAAACTCCACGTTGCAGAACAGGGCAATCTTGCGCTTGACGTCCTCGCTGAGTGCGCGCTCCGTCCGGCAGATGAGCACGTCGGGCTGGATCCCGATCTCCATCAGCTCCCGCACCGAGTGCTGCGTCGGCTTCGTCTTGACCTCACCGGCCGCCGCGATGTAGGGCACGAGCGTGAGGTGCACGAACATCGCATTCTGCTTCCCCACCTCCTGCCGGAACTGGCGGATGGCCTCGAGGAATGGCAGCGACTCGATGTCACCGACCGTCCCGCCGATCTCCACGATGACC
>JAEUJL010000744.1 GCA_016794835.1 Gemmatimonadota bacterium
GCTGCGGCGCGCCAAGGGCGTCATTGGCCTTGCCGAGACGCCCGGCACGCAGTGGGCGTGGAGTTATGTCGCGGGAGATGACACGCTCCGCTTTGAGGCACTCCCGTTGGCGGGCTTCGCGACGGTCGCCGTGTTCATCGGGGTCGATCTCGCCGAGGGGGCATTGGTCCGCCTGGTGGAGACCCTCCGCCCCGATGCGCCAGACACGCGCACGATCCCGTAGGATTCCTTCCCCGACCACAGCCGCGGCCCATGCCACGTTATGTCGCCTTCCTGCGCGGAGTCATGCCGACCAACTGCCGCATGGCGGACCTGCGCGCCGCATTCGAGGCGGGTGGCTTTGCGAACGTGAAGACCGTGCTGGCCAGTGGGAATGTCGCCTTCGATGCGCGCCAGGCGCCGGTCGCGACCCTGGAACGGAAGGTCGAGGCCGCCATCGTTGCCGGGCTCGGTCGCACCTTCGAGACGTTTGTCCGACCCAATGACATGTTGCAGGCCATGCTGGACCGGGACCCCTTCGCGCCGTTCCGGCTCCCGGCGGATGCCAAGCGCGTGGTGACCTTCCTGCGAACACCGCCCGTCGTCCCGAAGCTCCCGCTCGTCCTGAACGAAGCCCGGATCGTGGCCGTGGAGGGGTGCGAGCTCTTCACCACCTACCAACGCGGCGCCGCAACCCCGGACTTCATGAAGCTGATCGAGCAGGCCGTCGGCAAGCAGCAGACGACGCGCACCTGGGACACGGTGCGCAAGTGCGCCCAGGCCTGAGCGTTTCTTCGCCACCGGGGACACGGTACGCCAGGCGGCTGCCGCGGCGACGCCAAGCCTGGACGAACGACGCGCGTCCCGGGGCCGGCCCCGGGACGCGCGCACTCACCCTCGAAACCCGCAGGACCTATCCGAGCTTCGCCCGGGCCTCGGCGGTGGCCGCCTTGAACGCCTCCAGCGATGGCGCATACATGCGCCCCAGTGCCCCGGACACCACCGGCCCGGCTCCCTTCACCGAGCCGGCCTTGAACGGCGGATCCGGGTCGTACTCGATGTTGAGCTGTTCCGCCTTTGCGTAGTTCTCACCAGCGAGGCGTGCCGTCAGCAGCAGGGCAAAGTCCAGCCCGGCCGTAACCCCGGCGCCGGTGATGCGATTGCGGTCCTCGACGACCCGCGCCTTCACCGGGGACGCCCCAAACTGGGACAGCAGCTCGTGCGTGAGCCAGTGCGACGTGGCCTTGTATCCCTGGAGCAGGCCGGCCGCGCCGAGGATCAGGGAGCCCGTGCACACGCTGGTGATGTAGCGCGTGCTGGCCGCGCGGGAGCGCAGGAAGCCCAGGACCTCCTGGTCCCGCATCGCCGCCACGGTGCCCACGGTCCCCCCGGGGAGGAACAGCACGTCCAGGTCACGCGGCACGTCGGCAAACGCCGTGGTCGTCAAGGTCACGCCGCGCCCCGCCGGCACCTGTTGCTTGGTCTTCCAGGCGAGGTGGACCTGCGTGTTCAACAGGTCGGAGAAGACGGTGAGCGGGCCGAGCAGGTCGAGGGGGAACATCCCGGGATAGGCGACCATCGCGATCTGCCGAGGCTTGGATGGCGCAATGGCCTCCTTCATCTTCGGGTCGCCCTGGGCGAGATCATCGACGAACCGCGTCATGACCTGCATCATCGGGTCCTGCGCGAGCGGCGAGGCCATCACCGCCGCGTGGTCCGGGGCCGCGTGTGCGGCGGCCGGGGCCAGGGTGCCCAGCGCCATGCCGGCCGCCAACTGCTTGTGAAAGTCCCTGCGATTCATCGTGGTGTGGTGGGCGAGTGGGGACGAGCAAAGGGATCCGCATAGCGCGGATCCGAGACGAAGACGCTGTCGGTGAGGCTGTGCAGGAACGCGAGCACGTCGCGTCGTTCCCGCGGGGTGAGGGTGAAGCCCTTCACAAAGGAGCTCTTGTACGGGTTGCGACGCCCCACCCCGCGCCGCGGGCCCGTGGCGATCGTGCGCCCCCCGGCCGCGTAGTGGTCCAGGACGGCGTCCAGCGTTCGCACGGATCCATCATGCATGTAGGGTGCGGTGAGGGCGATGTTGCGCAGCGACGGCGCCTTGAACTTGCCCATGTCCTCGGGATCCCCGGTGTGCTCGCGCACCCCCGGGTTCTCGGTCGGATACGCGCCCTTGCCGTCGACGTTGTACAGCCCGGTGTTGTGGAACTCGATCTCCACGAACCCCTTGCCCTTGTAGTCCACCGTGTTGGTGAAGTTGAACCCGCCGTGACAGTGGAAGCACTCGAGCTTCTCGCTGAAGAAGAGCTCCTCGCCACGTCGGGCCGCGGCGGTGATGGCGGTCGAGTCGCCGGCCAGGTAGCGGTCGTACGGCGCGCGCCCCGAGATGAGCGTCCGCTCGAACGCCGCAATCGCCTGCGTCACGCGACGCACGGTGATGGCGCCCTCCTCATGCGGGAACGCAGCCCGGAAGAGCCGCGGGTACGCACTGTCCGCCGCCAGGCGGGCCAGCAGCTCCTGCTCCCGCCCGGCGAGGCCCAGCTCCACGGGAGTCTCGCCAAACATCGGCAACATCGCCTGTTGCTCGAGCGTGCGGATGTTCGGGTTCGCCCAGGTCAGCACCGGGGCATAGGCGATGTTGGCCAATCCCATCGCCCCACGCGGATGCACCTCGCCGGTGGACCCGACCCCTCGCGGGAGCGGGTCGGCAAAGGCCCTGGACTGCAGGTGGCAATTCCCGCAGGAGAACGTCTGGTTGCCGGAGAGCCGCCGGTCGTAGAACAACAGGCGACCCAGGTGCACCTTGGCCTCGGACATCGGGTTGTCCGCCGGCACGCGGGGTTCCGGGAACCCGCGCGGCAGCTGCCAGTCGTAGGGCGCGGGCTGCGCCAACGCGGCCGCCGCCACCGGCGACCCACCGCGGGCGAGGAGCACCCACGGGCCCGCGGCGACGCCAAGGAGCACCAGTGCGCGACGGGCGATCATCGCCCCGTCCCGTCCGGCGCGGCGAGCGCACCGCGGGCAACACCAAAGACGCGCTGCGTGCCCCCCTTCGCGGCGCCGAAGGGTAACCCGAGGGCGTCGAACACCGCGGCGCAGTCCCCATCTCCCTGGCCCGACATGCACCCGGCCGCCGTCTTCGGCTGGTTGGTGGAGACGTCCGCTCCCTGGAGCAGCGCGGCGACGTCAAACCGGATCGCGTCCTGCAGTGGATTGAAGCCATCCAGGGAGACCGTGGCGCGGTTTGCCCAGCGACACGCGGTGGGAACGGTCGTGGCCGAACCGGTCGGGGTGCACTCGGTGCTCCCCAGGTGCACCACCCAGTTCTGCGCACCCTCGGGCTTGAGGTCCAGGCGCAGGAACTTGTACCCGGAGTTCCACGCCCAGAACATGCGCGTCAGCGAGAGGGGTGAGGGCTGCGCGGTGAGGTCAAGGTGGTTGCGATCGAACGGGACGCCGAGGGTGAAGCGCACCCCGGTGTAATCGCCGGCCGGCACGGTGCCCTCGATGGCATCGTGGAGGTCGGCATTGCCGTTGGAGCAGGCACCGGTGCCGTCCTCGAAGTCGAGCAAGGCGACGGAGCCGTTCTGCCAGAGGCCGTCCTGCGTGAGCGTCACGGGAACCGCGCGGCCATCCCGCGTGGTGAGCTGGACATCATGGACGAAGAACTTGAACTCGGTCGCCTGGATGGTGGACGACGCCTTGCCGATGCCGGCATAGCTGCGGCCACAGGCAAAGGGGGCGTCGCCCACGGTGGCGCGCACGGCGAGGCGGACCGGGGTTTGCGCCGCGAGGACGGCCGGAACCACGGCGGCCGCCAGGACGCTGGACATGCGGAGGAAGCGGGTCATTGGCGATGAAGGAAAGGGGAGGACGGCGTGGCTGGCGGAGGCCCCCGCCAGCGCACGCCAGCCGACGGCGCGCCTGGAGGACGCGACGACCGGCTTACCATGGTTTGTGTGTTGGAGCGCTCGCGCGTGGCGCGCGACTCAGGCGCGCGGTGGCGCCGTGGCGAAGGGCAGCCGGAGGTGCGCCCCAAGGCCCCCGCGCACGCCGATGACCGACGCGGAACGCCAGGGAATCTCCACGACCACCGTGACGAACCCGACGCCCAGGCGCGGCGCCGCCACGGCCATCGGCACGGCACACGCCGCCGCGCAGTCGCAGGGCGCGGGTGGTCCGTTCGGCACCGGCATCTCGTGCCCGTCGTGCGCGCCCGCGACCAGATGCATGGGGCACTCGTCGGCCGTCCACCGCGCCCCCAACGTCAGGAAGGCGAGCAGGCCAACCAGCAACGACCACCGCGGCCCGATGCGCCGGATCATGGAGTCACTCCCGGGGTCGCTCCCGCCAGGTGGCGACGGATGACCGCCTCGAGGTCCTGCACCCTCGCCGTCACATCCCCGGCGTGGCGCCACAACAGGGTGCCGTCCGCGCCGATCAGGAAGGTCTCGGGCACCCCGATCGACCGAAAGGCATCCTGCACCCGCCCGTCCGCATCCCGGGCAATGGGAAACGAGCCGCCCAAAGCCGCTGCCGATTGTTGGACTTTCTCGTCGGCGCCCGCCTGGTCCACGCTGATGCCCACCACGCGCAGGCCGGCGGCCGCGTGGCGCCGGTGGAGTCCCTCGAGCGTGGGAAACTCCTTGCGGCACGGAATGCACCAGGTCGCCCAGATGTTCAGCAGCGTCAGCGGCTGCGGGCCACTGGCCGGCCCCACGCGGACCGTGTCGCTGGCATACGTCGCCACCTCGTAGGCGGGCGCCGGGGCGCCCACGGTCATGGGCCGGAACGCCTCACCGGCGGCCGCGCGCGACCCGGGCTCGCGACTACACGCCGCAAGCAGGGCCAGCAGGGCGAGCGGCCGGGTGGTCACCGCAGGGGCACCACGGCGCGCACCAGCCGGGCCGGGCCGCGCGCATCGTAGGCGGTCCATGGACCGTCGCGCACCGGTCGCTCCGGCGCCGGGGCCCCCGGGATCGCCCCCCGCTCCTGCCACAGCACCTCAAGACGATCACCGCGTGCCGCGAGGACGGGGAACGAGGCGGTGGCGGCGCTGTCGCTCAGGTAGGTCGCCGCCCCAAAGGTCGCGCCCCGGTCCTCGCTGACCCGTACGGCGATCCGCGCGGGACGCAGCGTGCCGTCATCCCAGGCAATCGCCACCCCGGATTCCCCAAACAGCACCAGCTGGCTGTGGGAAGCCTTGGCGAACGGTGCAACCCCGATCGCCGTGGGCGCCGAGAAGGTCACCCCGCCATCGTCGCTGAACGCGTACTTCACGCCAGCCGCCCCTTCGCGTCCGGTCCACCAGGAAATGTGCAGGCGATGCTTCGCATCGACCGCGATGGACGGCCCGGCATCCGGGCAATGCGCGATCGCAAAGCTGTCGGCATGCACGAGCGTGGGCGCGCTCCACGTGATCCCGCCATCGCGTGACCGCGCCACCACATGGTCGCGATGGGCGCCCAGCACCTTGCGCCAGATCGCGTAGACTGTGCCGTCCGGCCCCGTGGTGACGGGCGTCCGGCAGCAACCGCACGCTTCCTCCATGTCGAGCGCCACGTTGCGGGACCAGGTCACCCCGTGGTCCTCCGAGCGCGCGAGGTAGACCCGGACGCTGTCCTCGGCCCGTTCATCGAGCCACGCCACGAAGACCTTGCCGTCGTGACCGATCGACATCGTGTGATCGTTCCGGTACCGCTGCAGGTCGCCGTCGTCCGCCACCGTGACCGGGGGACTCCAGGTGGCGCCCCCATCCGTCGAGCGCACGAACCGCAACCCCGATAACGCCTTGTATTTTGCTGCAGAGTCCGGGGACCGCGATCGCGTACGACATCATCAGCGAACCGTCAGGTGCCGTCTGCAACTTGGGCGGCGTCTCCCCATCGAATTGCGCCGGCCCAAGGGGATCCACGAGTTCCTGGCGCATGCCCCCTTCGTTCATCGTGAACAGGTGGCCCGTGCCGCCCGAATCGAGCGCCACCCAGGCGTAGTGGGCCCGGCCGGAGGAATCGAGGGTGATGGCCGGCGACATACCGCGTGCCGGCGGGGCCTCGAGCATCGTGCGGGCGAGAGACGGCTCCTCCTCGCCAGCGCATGCGACGAGCGCCAGCGGCAGCCAGATGAGCGGGCGCGCCATTGGCCCTACTTCACCGTGAAGGTGAAGTCGCCCGTCATCGGATGCATGTCACTCGACGCCGTCTTCCACGACACCGTGTACTTCCCGGGTGCCAACGGCTCCTCGATGGCCACCTCGACCGGCAACTTGACGTCGCCCCCGTGCGTGGGCTTGCCCAGCTTGATCGCCACGTCGGCCGACGACGTCAGCTTGACGGTGGTAATCGACATCGCCGGCTTGAGGGAGAACCAGAGCTTGAGCTGGGTCGGGGCAGCAACGACCGCATCCTTCGCGGGCTCGCTCTTCGCGAGTCGCAGGTGCATCGCTGCGGATGCGCTGGAGCGCGCGACGACGAGGGCCAGCGCCGCGACAGCGAGGCCGAGGAAGACACGACGGGAGGACGACATGAGGGGATCCTCTCACTCGAAGGGAAGGAAGCCTGCCACGCCAGGCGCGGGACAGGTAGACCAGGGACGCCACCGCCGTTGGGAGGCAGCGGGAGCGGGCGCATGACAATGCCGCGTGCCGAGATGGCACGTCGGGCGTGACTCGTCAGGCGGTCGCTGGCGGCCCCTGCGCCAAAGGCAGGTGCAGCTGGTCGACGCTGGGCACGAGCCCAATCGTACGGTCGACCAGCACCGTCGGCGTGCGTGGCGCGGCGAGCTCGAGCACGAAGGGGGCCTTCGCCAGGCCGACCCCTTCGGACGAGACGCACGAACCCAGGCAGTCGCAGTCGCTGGCCGGTTGCTGATCCGGTGCGCCGTGTTCGCCATGGGATCCGTGCTGCACCATCTCCCGGTGCATCGGGCACGACGGCAACACGAACGACTCCGCCCAGAACAGGGCGAAGAAGCTCAGCAGCAGTCGCGCGCCCCACAGGCGCTGTGTCGGCGAAGTCACCACGACAGGATAGTACGGCCGCTGGCCGAGGGCGTCAAACCCGTGGAACCCTTGAGCCGGTCGTTCCGTCCGTTAGCGTTCACGTACTTGCTACCGCGATCCCCCATGCTCCGTTCCCGCCGCTCGCTCCTCGCCGCCCTCCTGGTGGCCCCGGCCCTGCTCGCCGCCCGCCCCGCCGTCCCCGGCGCCGCCGACCTCACCGGCAAGTGGGCCTTTGAGGTCGTCACCGAAAACGGGACGGGCAACCCGACGGTGACCTTCAAGCAGGAGGGCGAGAAGCTCACCGGCACCTACGAGTCGCAGCGCGGCGGTGCCCGGCCGCTCGAGGGCACGGTGAAGGGTGACAAGGTCACGTTCACGGTGAAGAGCGGCGTTGACCTGGTGTTCTCGGGGACGATCATCGGTGACACGATCACCGGCACCGCCGACTTCAGTGGGCAGGGTTCCGCGACCTTCACCGCAAAGAAGACCCCCTAGGGATCTCCAGCCCCCGCACCAGCTCCCGCCTCGAGCCCCACCCGGCAGCACTCACGCCAGGTTCACCGTAATCGTCCCGCTGGCGCTGTCGAAGGTGGTCGGGAACGCGCGCAGGGCCGTGGCCGCGGGCCCCTTCGTCACCGCGCCGGAGGTGCTGAATTGGGAACCGTGACAGGGACAGGTCAACCGCGACCCATCGAACGTGCTGACCGTGCACGCCTGGTGGGTGCACACCGACGACAGGGCCTGGTACTGATTGGCGGCGACCCGCACGACGAGCACGCTGCGCTGCGATACCAGGACCATGCCGTTGGACTGCGACAGCGACGGGTTCTGGCCGACGGTCAGGGTCATCGTGTTGCCGTTGATGGTGACGCCGCCAGCCGTGGGGGCGGTGGGGCCGCCTTCATCGGAGGAGCACGCGGCTGCGACGCAGGCGAGCCCGGCCAGGCGGGCAAAGTCGCGGCGGTTCATCAGGCTCGGGTGGTTTTCGGAGTTCGACATGCGTCAGCGGTGAGAGGGTCCGAACTCCTGACACCGGAGCGCCGTGAGACCCTCGTCCGCGGAATTCGACCGGTCGCCGGTTCTCGACTACCGACCGCGCGCGGTCACCCCTAGCATTCCCTGCCTCCCTCTCCCATCGCCATGACTTCCCGTCGTCGTTTCCTCGGCTGGCTCGGTGGTTCCTCCCTCCTCGGCTCCGCCGGCGTCTCCTCCGTTGCCCAGGCGTCGGGTCCCGAGCACGACATCCCGCTGGCCCAGGGGCAGTTCGACTTCAGCTGGACCGACCGCGTGACCGGGAAGTACAAGGCGGTCTTCGACTCGCCCGAGGCCAATGATGGGGCCGCCTTGTTCCGCGCGGTCGCCTGGTGCGAC
>JAEUJL010000841.1 GCA_016794835.1 Gemmatimonadota bacterium
AGTTCGACGCTCTGGGCCATGAGCGCCTTGGAGATCGGGTGCACCACGACGTAGGCGGCGTAGTAGAGGATGGTCCCCAACGAGACCCACATCCAGTCACGCTGCCAAATCCGGCCGGTCTCATTCACCGCGCGCGACACCAGGGTGAAAGCGATGGCGGCAGTCATGATGAGAAGCCGGAAGGGTCCGGAGACCGCCTGAAAGTCACCCGCCTCTCCGGCATAGATGGCAAGCCCGACCGACGCGATGGCCAACAGCGGTACGGTGACGCGGAAGGATAGGCGCAGGACGGGTCGCTGCTGCCAGTACGAATACGCCCAGAGAAGGCAGCCGTCCTCGATCGGACCGGCAAGCAGGATGAACATGAGGTTCGAGCCCACCAAGTCCGAAATCACTACCTGCGCCAAATCCGCGAGGAAGAACGCGAGGGCCCACCACCCGATCCACTGGCGCGCGGGCGACACTTCCGGGCCACCGGCGCGGACGGCCAGAAACGGTGGTAACTGGAGCGCAACCGCACCGGAGATCACGGTGATCTGCCAAACTGCAATTCCCGGAAAATGGGCATACATCCACCAGCCGAACCCCAGCCACACCGCCGCCACGACGCCAGCAATTCGACCGGTGGTCACAGTCGAGCCGTCGTGCTAGGCCAACGGCGAGTCGTGCGGACAAAACGGCGGACACGGAATATGCGTGTCGAGCAGCATCGCCTCAGTGCTGCCTGCCGCGAGCGCGCGGATGCGTGTTTTCCCTCGCGGCGTGCGGGCGACCTGCACGATGTCGTTCCCCTGTTCATCCACGCCAACGAGCACCATGCGATACCGGCCGGTGTCATCGAGCCCGTGATAGATCCGCATCCCATAGACGCCAGGCTGGTTGAGCAACGCCTTCAGCCCCTCGGCGAAGAAGAAACCGGCCTTTTCCGAAGCTGGCGCGGAGCGTTGGTACCGCTTGGTGAAGTCTGCGGCGACCTTGAGGCTGACCTGTTGGTTCGTCGGTGGCGGGAGCTGGCGACGGCCAGGCTTCTTGCGGGTTGTCATTGGAAAGGCGAGTCGGAGGTGGCGTATTAACCGCGAAGGGTGCTGCCAGTGGGACAAAAGGGCGGGCAGGGCAAGTGCGTGTCGAGCGCCGAATTGTCTCCGGTAAGGTCGTTGCCTTCGGCGTCTGACGCGACCAGCACCAGTTCGCGCCCCCCCTTGGCATTCCGGCCGTAATAGAACCGGAGGAACCGCGCGTCCGGCCGCTCCAGCAGCTTGATCACCGCTTCCTTCGTGAACAACCCCCCGAGGTCTCCCTCACCTGCGGTACGGGCCCCTTGCACCGTGGCTACGCCGCGGTGACGCGCGGTCATCTCCGCCGCCGCCTTCAGGTCGATGACATGATCCTTCGGTTGTGGTCCGGTCATCCGTGACTCCCGTCGTTGTCGCGTTGTGGAGTGGTGACTGCCTCGACGCGCCGCAGCAGCCAAGTGGTGCCGCGAGGATACTCGCCGGCTCTGCCGCTGGACACTAGGGGTAACCCCAGTGTCCAGACCGGGCAACGTCCAAGCCCCTAGCGCCGGGCCGGGACGGCGTCGGGAGAGTGGGCGGCCGGGGCGTCGAGGACGGACCGGACTGCCGCCACCAACATGTCGGGCGTGAACGGCTTGGGGAGGACTGCGGCGTCCGCCACGTCCGGCCGGTCGGCCGAGCTCCGGTACCCGGAGATGTACAGGACGCGCAGCTGCTCCCGCCGCTGCCGCAGCCGCTGGAAGAGCTCGCTCCCCCGCATCACGGGCATCACGAGGTCGGCCAGGAGGAGGTGGATCTCACGCTGGTCGACGGACAGCGCCAGGGCGGCTTCCGGATCGCTCGCCTCGAGCACGGTGTACCCTCCCAGCGTCAGCACGCGGCTCGCCAGCGCACGCACCCGATCATCGTCCTCCACGACGAGGATCGTCTCCGTCCCCCCGGGCCCGCTCGGCACCGACGGCAGCTCCTGCGCGGCGACATCGCCACTCGCCACGGGGAGATAGACACTGAACGTCGTCCCGCGTCCGGGCTCGCTATCCACGGCGATGCTCCCGCCGCTTTGCTGCACGATGCCGTACACGGTGGAGAGGCCGAGCCCCGTCCCCAGCTCCTTGGTGGTGTAGAACGGTTCGAACACGTGCAGGCGGGTCTCCTCGTCCATTCCCGTGCCCGTGTCGGCCACCTCGAGGACGACGAATGGCCCCGCATCACTGCCCGGGGTGGAAAGCGGCTTGTCCGGGGCATCGGCCATGCGGGTGCGCACGACCAGCGAGCCGCCGTCGGGCATCGCGTCCCGCGCGTTCACCGCGAGGTTGAGCACCACCTGCTCGAGCTGGCTGGGATCGGCGAGCACGGCGGCGACGTTGGTGGCGAGGTCGATGGTGAAGGTGATGTCCTCACCGATCAGCCGTCGCAGCAGGACCTCGATCCCGGTCACCACGGCATTGAGGTTAAGCACCCGGGGCTCGAGGACCTGGCG
>JAEUJL010000386.1 GCA_016794835.1 Gemmatimonadota bacterium
GCGACGGGGCGGTCACGGGCGAGCGCCCCGGGGTGGTGCTGCGTGGCCGGGGCGCGCGGCCCAGGCCACGTTAGGCTAGTCGCTCCGCAGGGCGCGCATCGGGCCGGCGTTCGCCGCGCGGCGCGCGGGAAGGTAGAGCGCCAGCGCGGCGAGTGACGCAAGGAAGGCCGTGCAGGCGAGGTAGGTCAGGGGATCTCGCGGCGACACCGCCAACAGGGTGGCGGTGACGGGCAGCAGGAGCGCGGCGCCCAGCAGCCCGACGGCCAGCCCCGCCGCCACGAGGCGCAGGGACGGTCCCATCACCTGGCCGATCAGCTGTCGTCGGCTCGCACCCAGGGCGAGGCGAATCCCGAACTCCCGGGAGCGCTGCCCTACGGCGTAGGCAATCACGCCGTAGAGTCCAACCAGGGTCTGCAGCAAGCCGAGCGCCCCGATCGCGAGGGTGAGCGCCGACCCCAGGCGGTACAGGAAGAACGCCTTGCCATCATGCAGGAACGCATGCATCGATCGCAGGTCGCCCACGGCGACGCCGGGATCAATCGCATGGAGCACTCGCCGCATGTCGCCCAGCACGAGCGATGGATCGCCGACGGTCCGGACAAACAGGGTCTGGGTCGGCCCAGGGAACTGCGCATACGGAAGGAAGAACTGGGGCACCGGCTTTTCGGTCGGGAACTCCGAGATGACGCGTGTGACGACGCCCACCACCTCGATGGGCGTACTGTCGCCCACGATCCGGAAGCGCTGACCCACGACGCCGGTCCGCTCGGGCCAGAACTGGCGCGCCAGCACGTCGTTGACGATGGCGCGACGAGGGGCCGTGCCGTCGTCATGCGCGTCGAAGATGCGCCCCTCCACTTGGCGCAAGCGCAACGTGGCAAACGCATCCGGCGTCAGGGTGTTGATCTGTGCACTGAGGTGCCGCGCATTACCCACCATGCGTCCATCCAGGTGTTGCAGCGAGCGCCCGTTGCCGTTGAATCCCATCGGGACGTCGCGCATCATGCCGACGGAGGCCACCCCGGGGAGCGCCCGCAGCCCCTCCTCGGCCCGCCGGAAGAACTCGCGGGACGCCGCGGGCTCGTAGCGCGAGAGGGACAGGTCCACGGTCGCCATGGCGACCTGCGACGGATCGATCCCGAGGTCCAGCGAGGTCACCGAGTTGAGCGAACGCAGGAAGAGCGCGCCGGCGATCACCAGCACGAGGGAGAAGGTCAACTGCCCCGCCAGGAGGGTGTTCCCCAAACGCCGGCGCTCCCTGGTCGCGGTGGCCCGGGCGGCCCCTTCGCGCAGGGCGTCACCTGCGTCGTTGTTGGAACCGCGCAATGCGGGCGCCACCCCGGTCAGGACCCCGGCCAGCACGGCGATCGCCCCCGCGAAGACGAGGACGGTCCGGTCGAGTCGCACGTCGATCTTGAGGGGAATGTCCGCCGCGAAATTGAGGCCAGCCAGCCAGGATACGACCAGCCACGCCACCGGCAGCGCGATCACCAGGGCACTGACACCGAGCAGCAAGGCTTCGGCGATAAGCTCGCGCGCTACGCGGGAGCGCGAGGCCCCAAGTGCCCGACGCACCGCCAGTTCCCCACGCCGGGCCATGGTGCGCGAGAGGACGAGGTTCCCGACGTTGACACACGCGATGCCGAGGGCAAGGACGGAGAGGCCGAGAAAGGTGACGGCGATCATCGGAATCTGGTCGGCGATCACGATCACCGGCCGCGAACGCACCTCGAGTTCCACGAGGAAGCTATAGTCCCCGACGACCTCCTCCCGTTCCGGGGCGAGGCGCGCCGCGAGAACCGCGAGCGCCGACCGTGCATCCGCCACGGTGCGCCCGGGCGCCAGGCGCGCAAAGGTGCGGAGGAAGTCACTCCCGCGACGATCCATCTGGGCCTCCGTGCGTACCCCAATCGTCGGAAGCAGCTGGAGGGGGAGAAACGCCTGCGCCTCCACGAGGTGTTCGGTCCCCTGCCACCCGGCGGGGGACACCCCAAGGACGGTGAAGGGGCTGCCGTTCAGGAGCACCGTTCGCCCAACGACTGAGGGATCACCGCCGTAGCGCGCCTGCCAGAGGGAGTGCGACAGCACGATCACCGGCTCGCGGCGATCCTCGTCTGCCTGGGTGAAAAAGCGACCCGCCGCAGGACGGAGGCCGAAGAACGTGAAGTAGTTCCCGGTGACGGCATTCGCAAACAGCTGGACGGCGCCTTCGCCCCCCTCGTCGCGGATTCCCAGGACTTCGCCCGAGCCGGCGACCACGCCGTCGAAGACGTCGCTCAGGGTCCTGAGGTCGCGGATCGTCGGCAGTGAAAGACTCGGACTGGCGTCCCCGCGACTCCGCACGACCTGGCCGAACGCCACGAGGCGATCTGCGTCCGGTACGGGCAACGGACGAAGCAGCAAGTAGCTCACAATGCTGAAGATGGCGGTCGTCGCGGCGATCCCGAGTCCCAGCGTGACCGCCGCCGTGAACCAGTAGAGCGGCCGCCGTGAGAGCGCACGCAACCCGTGCCGGAGGTCGCGCCCGAGGTCTTCCATCCAGGCCACCCCGCGCTCGTCGCGCACCGCCTCACGCGCCACGCTCACGCCGCCAAACGCCGCACGCGCCTGCCGCCTGGCGTCGGCCGCCGCCACGCCCCGACTCATCAAGCGCTCCGTCTCGCGCTCCAGGTGATACGCCAGTTCCTGGTCCATCTCTCGGTCCATGGACTCCCGGGCGAACAGCCCGCGCAACCGGACCCGAATCTCGGAGATCAGTGACATGAGGTGAGGGGCGGTGAGTGCTTTCCC
>JAEUJL010000009.1 GCA_016794835.1 Gemmatimonadota bacterium
CGACCCAATTGCTCCCGGAGGCGCGCGGCATCGAGCGCATGCTGGGTGGCCGGGGCGAGCGCCACATCGCTCCGCGTCTCGACCTGGTCGTCGCCGGCCTGCCAGATGGCCTTGAGCGGCCCGCCAGCTGCGCCAAAGAGCCGGACGTCGACGACCTGCTTGCGCTCTCGCGTGGCGGATGGAAGCGACGCCCAGGTGGCGCGGGCCCGATCCAGCAATGCCGCTTCCCCGTTGCGAAAGACGCGCCAGCCCACGGGCACGCGTTCCCGGCAGCGAATCCGCTGGCGGACACGGCCCCCGGATGCGGGGCCCATCGTCTGCACGGACTGCGCCGTGAAGCCGGTGCCCCGCCCGGCCTGTCCGGTGGGAGGCTCAAAGCCCAGGCCGTCACGCTCCGCAATGGCGTGCGTCACCTCCACGATCACTTCGCCAGGATCACTGCGCACCACTACGCCGATCTCGTGTCCCCGGTTGTCGGGTTGTTCGCGCGTGATGTAGTCGCGCCCCGCGCGGCCGACGAGCATCCCGGCCGTGAAGCCGCGAGAGTAGATCTGGACGAGGGGGCGCACCTCGTCGAACTCCGGCACCGAGGTGTTCCCGGTGTTGAGTCGATCGAGCCACCGACGGTAGCCCTGGGTGACGGTCGCGACGTACTCCGGCTTCTTCTTCCGGCCTTCCACCTTGAGGGTGCTGATCCCGGCGGCCTGCAGCCCGGCCAGCTGGTCGTGCGCCGCGAGGTCCCGCGCGGAAATCAGGTATCCGCGGTCAAGCTCCGCGCCGGTCGCGGCATCGGCGAGCACGTAGTCCTTGCGACACGACTGCGCACACGAGCCCCGGTTGGCGCTCCGCTCGGAGATCATGCCCGACATGAGGCATTGCCCTGAATACGAAATGCAGAGCGCGCCGTGGACAAACGCCTCGAGCCCGAGGTCCTGGACCGCGTCCCGGATGGTGCGGATGTCCTCCAGGGTGTTCTCCCGCGCGAGGACGACGCGGTTGACGCCGAGCGAGTGCAGGAACCGCGCCCCACTCACGTCGTGAACGGTAAGCTGTGTCGACCCGTGCACCTCGAACGTCGGATAGACGCGCTGGATCAACCGGATGAGGCCGAGATCCTGGACGATGGCGGCGTCGATCCCGAGGTCGATGGCCTCGCCCAGGTGGCGCAGGGCGTCGGGCAGCTCGGCGTCCTTGAGGAGGATGTTCAGCGTGAGGTAGACGCGAATCCCCCGTTCGTGGGCCAGGGCGCAGGCGATCCCCACCTCGGCCATGGTGAGCTGGGCGCCCTCGTCCCGCGCGTTGAAGCGTTCGGCGCCGAGGTAGACGGCGTTCGCGCCATTGGCGATCGCCGCGCGCACCGCGTCGAGGGACCCGGCGGGGGCGAGGAGTTCCGGAATCAGGGACGGCTCTGGGGACACGGGTGGAAACTAACCAGCCCGGTCAGCCCGGCGTCCCCGCCCCGCCCACTCGGCGTCAGCCCTGGCGATCGCGCTCGAAGAACCGCATCAGGAACGCCAGGGCCACCGCGACGATGGCGGCCCATCGCAGGCGGTCATTCTCGAACCGCACCCCGGCGGCAAAGAGCGCCAGGCCCACACCGGCCAGGGCCAACTTGATGGCGGTCGGGCGCGACATGCTCAGGCGTCGCGCGCGGTGCCACCGTGGACGGCCGCGACCTCGGCCGCCGGCAGGTCCAGGACCATGCGCAGGAGGGCCGTCGAGTACACCTTGCCCTGCGCATCGGTCTTGAGCGAGAGGGTGCCGCCACCGTCCAGCGCCCCGTGCAGGAGGAAGTTGAGGGCCTTCAGGTTCGGCAGCTCGTAGCGCTGCACCGGGCCGGTGATCATTCCATCGAAGTGCTGCGCCACGCGCTCGACGGTGAGCTCGCGGACGAGGATGGGATAGAACTCCGGCCGGAGGGCGATCACCCCGACGTTGGCCGTGTCTCCCTTGTCGCCGGAGCGGGCGTGGGCGAGGTCCAGCAGGCGCACCTTCATGAGCGGATCTCCACGACCGGGGTGACCACCGTCTTGTCGATGAGGGCGGGCCAGTAGGCGACAATCTCCTCGACTTTGGGGCGTCCGCCGGCGAAGCCGGTGACGGTCGGCGGCCCGTTGAGCACCAGGGGGGCCAGTTCCCGCGTGAACTTCTCGACCATGGCCTTGTCGGGCGACCGGACGCCAATCCGGAGTTGCACTTCGTTGGCCTCGTGGCCGTCTCCGGCGAGGTGGCCGTGGGTGGAGGTTGCCCCGACAAACTCGGTGACGATGGCGTCGAAGTGCATCCCCAGCATCTCGAAGCGCCGACGCAGCACCTCGTCGGCGGCGCGCGCCTTGGCCATGGCGTCCGGCCAGGCGTAGACCAGGGTCCCGACGGCCTTGAACCCGGCGCGATAGGCAATCGAGACCTTGAGCTTGTCGGTCGGGGGACGTCCCACGATCCCCGAGACGCGCACGCGGTCCGGCCCGGAGGCTGCCAGCTGAATACTCGTGAAGTCCGCGGTGACGTCCGGCGTGATGTAGCTGTGCGGGTCTCCCATCTCGTAGACCAGCTGCTCGGTCACCGACGGCACGGAGATCCGCCCGCCGGTGCCCGGGTGCTTGACCACCTCGAAGGAGCCGTCCGCGCGCGCCTCGACGATCGGGTATCCGACATTCCACAGGTCGGGAATGGACTGCCACTCGTGGAGGCAATTGCCCCCCGAACACTGGGCCCCGCACTCGATGATGTGGCCGGCGATGATGCCGGCGGCCAGGCGATTCCAGTCCTGCGCGTCCCAGCCGAACTCGTACCGCAGCGGCGCCATGGTCAGCGCGGTGTCGGTGGAGCGCCCGGTGATCACGATGTTGGCGCCCTTGCCGAGTGCCTCGATGATCGGCTCCGACCCGATGTAGGCGTTGGCGGAGAGCACGCGGTCGCGGACGTCGGTGAGCGGCGCGCCGGTGTCCATGTTGGCGAGCGGGTGCCCGGCGGCGATGAGCGCGTCGAGGCGCGGCAGGAGGTCATCCCCGGTGACGACGCCGAGCTGCAGCTTACCACGGACGCCGCGCTGGTCGGCCAGCGCCAGGAGGGCATCCGCGCAGCCGTGCGGGTTGACACCTCCGGCGTTGGCGATCACCCGGACGCCACGATGGACCACGGCATCCAGGACGGAATCCACGGCGCCGATGAAGTCGCGAGCGTAGCCCATCTTCGGGTCACGTTCCTTCTGCTTTTGCAGGATGGACATCGTGACTTCGGCGAGGTAGTCCAGCATGAGGTAGTCCACCGGACCACCCTCGACCTGGCGCCTGGGTGCGGCGAGCCAATCGCCCCAGAAGCCTTGTCCGGCGGCGACGCGAACGACGTCCTTCATCAAATGGGCTCCGGCTGCGGGGGGAGGACAAACGCTCCGATGTGTGGCCCGGGGTTGTGCAGGGTCACGCGCAGCACCTGGGCGAGGACGTCACGCGTTTCATCGGGATAGATCACGGCGTCGACGTATCCCCGGGCGGCCGCGTAGCGGGCATCCAGCTGGTGTTCGTAGTCTGCGCGCATCTCCTCGACGGCCGCGCTCACGTCGGGGCCCGGCGCGGTGCCTGCGCGCTTGGCCGCCTCGAGCGCGGGACCGTGGACGGCCTGGATCGCGGCTTCGCCTTCCATGACGCCCATGCGGCCGCTGGGCCAGGAGAGGATGAAATCGGGGTCAAACCCCTGGCCAGCCATGGCGTAGTAGCCGGCGCCCGAGGCGTGATTGACGGTGAGGACGATCTTGGGGACGCGGGCGCAGGCCATGGCTTCCACGAATCGGGCACCGGCCCGGATGATCCCTTCGTGCTCGGCGTCGCCGCCGACCATGAAGCCCGAGACGTCCTGGATGAACAAGAGGGGAATGCCCTGGCGATCGCAGCGATCGATGAAGAACGCGGTCTTCTCGGCGCTTTCCGGGTAGATGATGCCGCCGAACCGTGGTCGCTCGCCGGGGCGTCCCTTGATGAGGCCGCGCTGGTTGGCGATGACGCCGACGGGGATCCCGTGGATGCGCGCGTCGGCGCAGATCATCTCCTTGGCGAGGTTCCCCTGGAACTCGTCGAGGGACGCGTCGTCGACGACGGCGCGGAGGACCTCGTGCATGTCGTACGGCATGCGGTGATCCGAGGGGAGCAACGCGTAGAGATCCCGTGCGGTGATTCGGTCACCACCTGCAATGGAAGGGTTGTGCTCGGTCGCGGTGGTCCCGGTATCTTGAGATCGGGGGGGGGCCCCCCGCCCCGGCAACCGCGCCACCAGGTCCCGGATCTTCGCCAGGCACGCGGCGTCGTCATCCACCGCGTAGTGCGCCACGCCGCTGATTTCCGTGTGCGTGACCGCGCCGCCCAGCGTCTCGCCATCAATCACCTGTCCCGTGGCCCCCTTCACCAAGTTGGGTCCACCCAGTCCCATGAACGACGTCCCCTTGACCATCAGGATCACGTCGGACAGCGCCGGCAGGTACGCCCCGCCCGCAATGCACGGCCCCATCACCGCCGCGATCTGCGGGACGCGCAGGTACCGCCGCATGATCGAGTTGTAGTAGAACAGGCGTGCCGCCCCATACTGTCCCGGGAAGACCCCGCCCTGGTACGGCAGGTTCACCCCGGCCGAGTCGACCAGATAAATGATCGGCACGCGGCAGCGCATCGCGATCTCCTGCGCGCGCAGCATCTTCTTGATCGTCTCGGGCCACCACGATCCGGCCTTCACCGTGGCATCGTTCGCGACCACCACCACGTCGCGGCCGCTCACGACCCCAAGGCCCGTGACCACCCCGGCGCCCGGCGCCTGGCCGTCATACTGATCGTGCGCGACCAGGAGCCCTACCTCAACAAAGCGACTCCCCGGGTCCACGAGGCCCGCGATCCGTTCCCGCGCCGTCAGCTTTCCCTGCTTGTGCTGCCGGGCAATCTTGTCCTCGCCACCCCCCAATCGCAGCTGCTCCTCGAGCTGCCGAAGCTCCGCGCTGAGCGCGCGCAAACGCGACGTCACGTGGCCGCCTGCTCCCGCGCGGCGAACCAGCCCCGGATGTACTCGATCAGGTCGGTGGTCCTGGTTCCCGGGCCGAACAACTCACCCATGCCCTGCGCCCGAAGCACGTCCATGTCCTCCTTCGGGATGATGCCGCCGCCGGTGATGAGGATGTCCCCGCGCCCCGCCTCGACCAGCAGCTGGCGGACCCGCGGAAAGAGCGTCATGTGGGCGCCGCTCAGGATCGACAAGCCGACCACGTCGACGTCCTCCTGGATCGCCGCCGTCGCGATCATCTCCGGGGTCTGGTGCAGGCCGGTGTAGATGACCTCCATGCCGGCGTCGCGCAGGGCGGCCGCGACGACCTTGGCACCGCGGTCGTGGCCATCCAGCCCGGGTTTGGCGACAAGGACGCGAATCGGACGGTTCGACATGCTCTGGGGTGAAGGTTCCGGGGCGAAAGTTAGTCGCCGCACCCTGACCCGTGCAGCGCGACCAGACCCCTCGCGGCGGACGCTGACGCCAGGGGCTAAGTCACGCCTTGCGTGCGACGAGCAACATCTCGCTCGACGTGCGTCGCAACGGCCGCCCCGACCATGCATCCTCGGCCCGTTCCACGACGAGTCCTGCCTCGTTCATGAGCCGGGCCAGTTCGGTGGCCGTGTACAGGCGAATCCGGTGCTCCCGCGCGGCCAGGACGCGCGGTCCGCCGGAGAAGGCGCTCGTGATCGTCAGGACCCCGGACAGGGCGTCGAAGCGTCGTTCCTGGACCACCGTGGTCCCATCCGTGGTGGTCCACCAGTCCTTGGAGACGAACCTCGCCATCACCCCATCGCGACTGCCCCCGTGCCAGACCAGCACGCCGCCGGGGCGCAGGACCCGGGCGAACTCGGCGATCACCCGGCGGTCGTCGCGCGGGTCCAGGAAGAAGCCGAACGACGTGAAGAGGTTGAGCACCACGTCGAACCGGCCGCGCCATGCGGCCGGCAGGCGGCGCATGTCGCCCCGGCGATACCGCAGCCCCGGGCCGGTGCCGCGCGCAATCGCGCGGTCGAGCAGGGCGCGCGAGTAGTCTAGGCCGTCGACCCGGAAGCCGGCTTCGGCCAGGAGATGCGCGTGACGCCCCTGGCCGCACGGGCAGTCGAGCACGCGTGCCCCGGCGGGGAGTCCCAACAGCTCCACGAGTCGCGCCACCTGCGCCCGGTCCTCGACCGGGCTGAAGATCGGCTCGAACTCCAGCAGGTACTCCTCGCCAAAGTACGACGTCCACCACTCGTCATTCGGCGCCGGCTTCGCACGACCCCGGCGGACAGGCTTCCGCGTCAGAAGAACACCGGCTCGCGATAGGCGCCGAACTGGAGCTCCATCGCGTGACGGATCTCGTACAGCGTGCAGTTCGCGCGTGCGCACTCGAGGATGAACGGGATGAGGTTGCTGGTGGTCGCGGCGGCCTCGGTGAGGGCCTGCAGGCGCGCGTCCACCAGCGCCTGGTCCCGCGCGGCCCGCATCTCGGCCATCCGCGCCCGTTGCTCGGCCTCGGCCCGCGCCCCGACCTTGAGCACGGGGATCGCGAGTTCCTCGTCGGAGGTCGTGAACTCGTTCACCCCCACGATGACGCGCCGGTGTTGCTCGATCTCCCACTGCTGGCGGGCGGCACTCTCGGCAATCTTCCGCTGGAACCACCCTTGCTCGATCCCGCGCACCACGCCGCCCTGCTCCTCGATCTGGGCAAACAGCGCCTCGGCATCGCGTTCGAGGCGATCGGTGAGCGCCTCGACGTACCACGAGCCGCCTAACGGGTCACTCACGTTCGGGACGCCGGTTTCGTAGGCGAGCACCTGCTGCGTGCGCAGCGCCACCTGCACCGCCTGCTCGGTCGGGAGCGCGAGCGTCTCGTCCATCGAGTTCGTGTGCAGGGACTGCGTGCCGCCGAGGGCCGCGGCCAGCGCCTGGTAGGCGACGCGCACCACGTTGTTCATCGGCTGCTGCGCCGTGAGGGTCACCCCGGCCGTCTGCGAGTGGAACCGGAGCATCCACGACCGCGGGTCCTTGGCCCCGTAGTGCTCACGCATGCGGCGCGCCCAGATGCGCCGGGCCGCGCGGAGCTTGGCGATCTCCTCGAAGAAGTCGTTGTGGATGTCGAAGAAGAACGACAACCGCGGGGCGAAGGCATCCACGTCCAGACCGCGCGCCATGCCGCGCTCCACATAGGTGAAGCCGTTGGCGAGCGTGAAGGCCAACTCCTGCGCGGCGGTCGCGCCGGCTTCGCGGATGTGGTAGCCGGAGATGGAGACCGTGTTCCACTGCGGCGCGTGCTCGGCTCCCCACTCGAACAGGTCGACGATCAGACGCAGCGCCGGCTCGATGGGATAACACCAGGCGTGCTGCGCCATGTACTCCTTGAGGATGTCATTCTGCACCGTGCCCCGCAGCTGGTCCGCCCGCACCCCCTGGCGCTCCGCCGCGGCCACGTAGAAGCAGAACAGGATGACCGCCGGGCCATTGATGGTCATCGAGGTCGAGACCTGGTCGAGCGGGATCCCCTCGAAGAGGACCTCCATGTCGGACAGGCTCGAGATCGCCACGCCGGTCTTGCCGACTTCCCCCTCCGACCTCGGGTGATCCGAGTCGTACCCCATCAAGGTGGGGAAGTCGAAGGCCGTCGAGAGACCGGTCTGTCCGTTCTCCAGGAGGAACTTGAATCGCGCGTTCGTCTCGTGGGCGGTCCCGAATCCCGCAAACTGCCGCATCGTCCAGAGGCGCCCGCGGTAGCCCGTGGGATGAATGCCACGCGTGTACGGGTACGCCCCCGGCAACGGCGCGTTGACCGGATTGGCGTCCAGCGCGGTGTACACCGGGTCGATCTCGAACGCCGAGTTGGTGAAGGCCAGGTCGCGTCGCTCCGCCTTGTCGTACCGGGCGCGCCAGGCGGCGACCTCGGCGCGCAAGCGAGCCAACTCGGCGTCCCGATCCTGCACTGCGGCCTGCAATTCCTGAATCGACGTCATGGCTTCACCGTGGTAAGGACGCCGGCGGCCCGGCGCAGCAGCTCATCCGCAATGGCAAAAGGCGACGTCTCGCCCGAGGCCACCTGCGGCAGGTGGGCCTCGATGAAATCCCGGATTTCGGGGTGTTCCCACACTCGACGACGCATCCGTTGTTCCGCCACCTCGATCACCTGTTCCCGCCACCGCGACAGCCGGCGCGCCAGCCGTTCCCCGCTGGCATCAAGATACTGCTGGTGCCGGGTCAGGGCCTCGGTCACTTCCTCCACCCCCTCCCCCTTCGCAGCGACCGTCCGCAGGACGGGAGGGACCCACCGATCCGGCGCGGCCTGCTGGGCGGCGAGGCGCGCGGCCTTCCCGGGATTGGCAATGGACCCCAGGTCCACTCCGTGGTGCGCCGGGGCGTTCTTCAAGGCGAGGCCCGCGCGCATCCCGAGCATCAGCTCGATGTCGTTGCGCAGGCGATCCGCGCCCGGGCGATCGGCCTTGTTCACGACGAACAGGTCGGCGATCTCCATCAGCCCCGCCTTGAGGGTCTGGATGGAGTCCCCGGACTCGGGGACCAGCACGACCACCGTGGTCTCGGCGACCCGGGCAATGTCGAGTTCACTCTGTCCCACGCCGACCGTCTCCAGCAGGATGCGGTCAAAGCCGAACGCATCGAGCACGTCGGCCACCAACCGGGTCGCCGACGACAGGCCGCCTAACGACCCACGGGTGGCGAGCGACCGGATGTACACGCCTTCGTCCAGCGCCACACTCTCCATCCGGATGCGGTCCCCGAGGAGGGCTCCCCCCGTGAACGGGGACGTCGGATCCACGGCGACCACGCCTACGCGCAGCCCGCTCCGGCGCCAAGCGGTCACCAGCTGCGTCGACAGCGTGCTCTTGCCAGCCCCCGGGGGGCCGGTGATCCCGATCCGCTGGGCGCGTCCAACTCGGGAATGCAGCCGCGCGAGGAGCGTATCGTATCCCGCACGCTGGTTCTCGACGATGCTGACCGCGCGGGCCAGCGCGGCCGGGCGACCGGCGTCAAAGTCCACGAGCAGCTGATCCACACTCACGCCGTGCTCCCTCCGTCCGGCCGGCGGCTGGGCTCCGGCTCATCGTGTTCGTCGCGGATCTCCCCCACGAGTTCCTCCAGGAGGTCCTCGAGGGTGACCAACCCCAGGGTTTCCCCGGCCGGCCCCTGGACAATGGCCAGGTGCTGGCGCTCCCGCAGCATGCGGAACAACAAGTCGTTGCAGCGTCCCGTGGGGGTCGCCAGGCCCACCGGTCGCAGCACCGGCGGCTCATCGACGGCCTGGATCACGTCGAAGACGTGGACGAAGCCGGCCACCTGGTCCAGGGTGCCCGTGTAGACCGGGACGCGGCTGAACCCACCCTGCGCGAGCTGGCGGCCGAGCGCGGCGATGTCGAGCGCGCTGTCGACGGCAAAGATGTCCTTCCGGGGGGTCATCACTTCGCCCACGCTGCGTTCGCCGAAGTTGACGACCCCCTCGATGATCGCGATCTCGGTGTGCTCGCCGACCCCCTCGAGTTCCCCCTCGCGGAGCAGCTCGCCTAACGCCTCGTCGTCGGTGCGGACGTCCCCGGCGTCGCGCCGCGCCTCGCCCGTGAGGCGACGCACCACCGCGAGCAGGGGCAGCAGCAGGAACTCCAGCAGGCGCACGATCGGAATCAACGGCGGGATCAGCGCGGCGGGCCATCGCCGGGCCACCGCGCGCGGGAGCAGCTGCCCGAGGACCAGCAACGCCACCGCGTAGCTCAACGTCAGGCGGGCACGCGCCCAGGGCGCTGCGGTCGAGGTGGCAATGAGGGTCCCGGCGACGAAGACCGTCAGGGCGACTCCCGTGGTGGCCGCGAGGATGAGCCGTTGCGGACGCTCGAGGTACAGCTCGGCGGTGGGGGCGCCACTGAGGCGTCGCTCGACCCAATGCCGCAGCCAGATGCGACTCACCGACCGCACCGCGGTTGCCGTCGCGGTGAGGATGGCCACGAGGACCAGCGACAGGACCAGCATCGTCGTGGTTGTCATCGCGGCGGCTCCCCGTGTTCCCACGCCTCGCCCGGCTCGGCCCGTCGCTCGAGGTAGACGCGCTCGATGCGGCGGCGCACGACGCGCTCGACCACCACACGGAACGACTTCACCTGCAGCTCTTCGCCCGCCTTGGGCACCCGCCCGAGCACTTCGTACACGAGGCCGGCAATGGTCTCCACTTGCTCGTGCCGCAGGTCCTCGCGGACCAGCTCGGAGAGTTCGTCCAGGGTGAGGCGCCCGGACACCCAGAAGCGCCAGTCGTCCTCCACCTCGACCCGTGGTTCGTCCTCGTCGTACTCGTCGCGGATCTCGCCGACGATCTCCTCGAGCACATCCTCGATGGTGATGAGTCCGGCGGTGCCCCCGAACTCATCCGCGACAATGGCGATGTGGGATCGCGACGCCTGGAAGTCGCGCAACTGGGCGTCCGCCGACTTGGCGGCGGGAATGAAGACCGCGGGGCGAATCAGCGTCGTCCAGTCCTCGGGCGCCTCATCGGCGACCACGGCGGGGAGGATGTCCTTGGCAAAGACGATCCCCACGATGTTGTCGATGGTGTCCTGGAAGACGGGAAGCCGGGCGTGCTCCGAGCTCCGCACGCGATCAACCACCTCGGACCACGGCGCGTCGCGATCGACGGCGATGATGTCCACGCGCGGCACCATCAACTCGTGCACGGTGGTCTGGCTCAGCCGGAACACTCCGTTGAGCAGCACCTCCTGCTCCTTGGACACGTCGGCTTCGCTCGCCACCACCTGCCGGAACTGCTCCGCGGTCTCCTCGATGTCCTCGTCGTCGCGGGCCGGGGGCGGCAGCAAGCGGTGCAGCCACCGATCGAACCACCCGCCCAGCGTGGCCACCGGGGCCAGGACGCGCTCGGTGACGAGGATGAAGCGGAAGATCGCATCGTCCGGCGCCAGCCCACCCACCGTCCCGAGGCTGCGCGCCAACGACTCCGTGGCGCCAACCAGGATGACGGCGGCCACGGCACCGAGCAGGAGGGACATCCCCAGGGAGACGCTGGCCAGGTCCAGCGCGAGGGCCACGCCGATGCCGGCCAGCAGCTGGGCCATCACGCGGGCGAAGGCCAGCGCGCGATGGGCCCGCTCGCGACGGGCGTGCAGCGCCTGCAGCGGGGCCGCGAGCGGCCCGTCCGGCTCGATGGCGAGGAGCGCGCCGTCGGCGGCGGCACAGGCATAGGCCACCTGGGCCCCAATCAGGGTAAGCAGCAATCCAGCGAGCATCAGCCGATCCCCCGCCGGGTGGCGTCCCGCAGCAGCCGCTCCTGGCGGCGCCACATGGCGGAATCCTCCCGCTGCGCGGTGGCGGGATGCTCCCACCCCAGCGCGTGCAGCGCCCCGTGCACCACCAGGCGGCGGCATTCCTCCAACAGGCTCGTGCCGAAGCGCCGCGCATTCTCGCGGGCGACTTCCGGGGCGATCCACACCTCGCCCACCACGGGGGCCCCCGGCGCCTGCCGGGCATGTTGCAGGGTCACGATATCGGTGGGCCCGGGCACCCCGGTGATGCGCCGGTGCACGCTGGCGATGGTGCGGCGACCGACAAACGCAAAGTGGAGGGACGCGTGTGCCACCGCCTCGCGCTCGAGCACATACCGCGCGAGCCGCTGGACGCGCGCCGCGGCGAGCGGCAGTCGCGCGAGGGTCGGCGCCCGCGTGACCGCGACGTCGATCCCGGGACCGTGCCCGCCTTGGGGAGGGTCCTCACCCACGGCTGGCACTCCCCGCGCTGTCTTCCTCGTACGCCTTGATGATCTGCCGCACCAGGCGGTGCCGGACCACGTCGACGTCCGTGAGGTAATGGATCGCGATCCCGTCGATGCCGCGGAGGATCCGCTCGATCTGGAGCAGCCCGGACTCCTCGCGCCGCGGGAGGTCGACCTGCGTCTTGTCGCCGGTGATCACCGTCTGCGAGTTCGCGCCCAACCGCGTGAGGAACATCTTCATCTGCGCGTTGGTCGCGTTCTGCGCCTCGTCCAGGATGACAAAGGCGTCGCTCAACGTGCGCCCGCGCATGTAGGCGAGCGGGGCGATCTCGATCGTGCGTGTCTCGAGCGCGCGCTGCATGCGCTCGGCGGGCATCATGTCCTCGAGTGCGTCGTACAGGGGGCGCAGGTAGGGATCGACCTTGGCCTGCATGTCACCCGGCAGGAAGCCCAGGCTCTCCCCCGCCTCGACGGCGGGCCGTGCCAGCACGATGCGGCGCACGCGCTTGCGCGAGAGCGCATCGACCGCGGCGGCAACAGCGAGGTAGGTCTTCCCCGTCCCGGCGGGCCCGATCCCGATGACGATGTCGTGCTCGGCGATGGCCCGCAGGTACTCGGCCTGCCCCGGCGACTTGGGCTGGATGATCTTGCGGACCCCGGGCAGGACGATGCGCACCTCCCCGTTCGCCGCCCCATTGTCCCGGGCCTGCTCCAGGCTGGCGCGCAGGATGTCGTCGGCGTCGAAGATCATCCGCTGCCGGGCGGCGTCGATCATGCGCTGGGCAATCGGCACCGCGCGCATGACCGCCTCCCCGTCGCCGGTGAGCGTGAGCACGTCACCACGCAGCGACACCCGCACGGCCGTGAGCTTGGCGAGCTCGTTCAGGTTCACGTCGTTCACGCCGGTCAGCAGGAGGGGATCCGCTCCCTCCACACTGAGGCGCTGGGACAGCGTCTCGTCAGGCACGCGAGGCCTTGGTCATGAGGTGAAGGGCCTCGAGGTCCCGCGCGTTCACCGTCGTGGGCGCCCCCTCGAACAGCGCGCGCGCCGCGGTGGTCTTGGGGAAGGCAATCACGTCCCGCAACGACGGCGCGCCGGCGAGCAACATCGCAATGCGGTCGAAGCCGAGGGCGAACCCGCCGTGGGGCGGCGCCCCGGCGCCCAGGCCGTCGAGGAGGAAGCCGAACCGTCGCGCCTGCTCATCCGCCGGGATGCCGAGCAGGCGGAAGATCGTCGCCTGCAACTCCGGGTTGGTGATCCGGATGGATCCACTGCCCAGCTCGTTGCCGTTGTACACCGCGTCGTAGTGCTGCGCGCGCACCCGCCCCGGGTCACTCTCCAGGAAGCCGAAATCGTCCGCGTGCGGCGAGGTGAACGGATGGTGCGCCGGCACGTGCGCGCCGCTCTCCGGGTCATGCTCGAACAGCGGGAAGTCCACGACCCAACAGAAGGCATGCGCCCGGTCCGGGGTGATCCCGGGGCGCCGGGTGACGGCGGTGCGGACGGCGTGGAGCGCCGGGGAGGTGACCGCATCGGGTCCAACCACGGCAAGCAGGATGTCGCCCGGGGTGCCGGGCCGCGACCCGAGGAACGCGGCCCCGAGGGCCTTGGCCCCCTGCCCC
>JAEUJL010000030.1 GCA_016794835.1 Gemmatimonadota bacterium
GTCTTCTCCGGGGCCACGAGGCCGCGCGTCCGGATGGAGCGCAGGTTGAAGTCGGAGATGGAGAGGACGCGGGCCAGCGGCCAGGTGATGACTCGCGCGACCACCTGCTTCCACCAGGGCGCCGGCGTCCCGACCCATCCCTCAGGCTGTGATCCCTGGTCCACGAAATAGACGCGAGGAACCCCGGCCAGCCGGGCCACCCAGGGGATCGAGCTCAGGAACGGGGTGAACTCGAGCAGCAGCACTTCGGGACGGAACTCCGCGAGCAGGGCCCGAAGGTCCGCCCCGGCGCCGAGCGGGCGCATGGCATTGGCGAAGACCCGCAGCTCCACGTTTGGCAGCGACAGGTACTCGCGCACCGTCGGGGACGGTTCGCCGAGAAAACACAGCACACTGCGAATCCCACGCTCGCCGAGCTGCGCCGAGAACTCTCGCGCGAACGCTTCAACGCCGCCGATGCGTCGCGCCTCCAGCCCAAGAACGGTCAGGACCGTCCGCCCACCCCGCGCTCGCGTGCCTGCCAAGGTCCTGGCGCCTACTCCGGGGTGGCCGCGACGACGACCGGACGCTTGGTCTCGATCTCGACGGGGGACATGCGGCGCTGCAGGCAGCAGCCGGATTCCCACACGCGGGGACGTCCCTCCCAAATCTCCCGGATCCCCTTCTCCTTCACGCTGCCGACGACCCCCAGCCCCGTGCAAACCGTCACGTCGCCATTCGCCTGGAACTGCAGCGTGCTCAACGCATTGCAGCTCTGGCGCACCTCGTGCGCGCTATGGCTCATCGACGAGACGCGACTCGACTCGGGGTTCTCGAAATACAGGATCATCGCCTCCAATTGTGCCAAACTATTGGCAATCGGCAACCCCTCCCGCTTGAGCCGGATCAGCTCGCGGATGTTGGCGACGGCCACACTCGTGTCCTTGGGCCAGTTGTCGGAGTGCTCCCACCAACGCTCGTCCTCGGGCGTGTTGTAGTTCTGCTCGATGGGCTGGTAGAAGACCTCCATCCCCGGCTGGTTGGCCCAGTGGGCCACCTTCACGGTGTCGTGGAGGTTGTGCGACATGATCACGTTCTTGAGGCGGATCATGTACTCCAGCCCGTGCTCCTTGCGCACGCGCTTGAACGTCTCGATGGACGTGCTGGTCTTGTCCCAGAACTTCTCGCGGCCGCGCACGCGGGAATGCGTCTCCCCGATGCCGTCGAACGAGAGGGTCACGCGCCACGGACGGGCCAGCGCCAGTTCCTCGATCTTCCCCTGGTCGGTCCAGTAGCCGTGGGTCAGGATCTCGAGATACAACCCGATCGAGCGGGCGTGCCGCACGAGGTCGATCGTGTACGGCTTGAGCAGCGCTTCGCCCCCGGAAAAGGAGACCTGGACCGGGCCGAGCCAGTTGCGGAGGTCGGTCAGGACCTGCGCCCACTGCTCAAACGTGGGGCTGTCTTCCTTGCCCCGGTTCTTCCAGATGTCGCAATGGAGGCAATGCGCGTTGCAGCGCTCGGTCAGCAGGAAGATGATCGAAGGCGGACGACACAGGTGCGCCAGCCGCCCCCCGGCGAAGGTCCTGAGCCGGTAGTTCACCCCGTCGTATACGCGCTTGTACAGCCAATTGACGTCCATGCTTCACCCCGTCCGTGTGGCCCATCGCACCATCTCCAGGTGCGCGGGATCATGCCTGTCAGTCAAGACGACCACACTCACTCCCCGGCAAACTGTGTTCCGGAACCCGTCCGGGCCCGGACCAGCCCCACGATCTGCTCGACCTGGTCGGCCTGGGTCAGGGTGGTGGTGTCGATCCGGACCGAGTCGTCGGCCGCCACGGTCTGCAGCGCATCCGCCTGGTCGCGGGATACCAGCAGCCCGACCTCGGCCGCAATCTCGTCATCCGAGGGCCGCCGCGACAGCCTTTGGATCAGGCGACGCCGCGCCCGTTCGGACGGGTCCGCCACGAGGAAGATCTTGACCTGGGCTGCAGGGAAAACGGCCGTTCCCATGTCCCGGCCATCCACCACGACGTCGTACCGACGCCCCACATCACGGACCTGCTCGTTGACCCAGCGCCGGACCAGGTCCATCTGCGCCACCCGGGGCACAACCCCGGTGACCGCGCTTCCCCGGATCTCGTCGCTCAGGTCCTCGCCATCGAGGAGGGGAACAAAGGAGGTGTCCTGCGGCTCCAGTCGGATACGGCGGGCCGCCTGCACGATCTCCTCGGCACGCCACCCCTCCACCGGTCCGCAGCTCCTGAGGGCGACGGCTGCGGCGGCACGGTACAGGGCGCCGGAGTCGACATGGCGAAAGCCGAGTTCCTTGGCGACCCACTGCGCGGTCGACGACTTCCCCGAGGCGGCCGGTCCATCGATGGCAACGACGATGGGACGGTCAGGGGATGGGGGCAATGCGGGCAAGGTCCGTGAAGAAGCCGGGATAGGACACGTCGACGCACGACGGGGCATCCAGCGCAAGCGGGACGCCGGACGCGACCGACAATATGGCGAAGGCCATGGCGATCCTGTGGTCCCCGCGTGTGTCGATGGCCGCGGACCGAATCGGCCCCCCACCCCATACCGCGAAGCCGTCGGGATACTCCTCGGCCTGGACCCCACAGCGTCGCAGGTTCTGCACCACCGCGTCCAGGCGGTCGCTTTCCTTGACGCGGAGTTCGCCCGCGCCGCGAACGACGGTCTCTCCCTCCGCGAATGCGGCCAGCACGGCGAGGGCCGGGATCTCGTCCACGAGGTCGGGGACCTCGTCGGCCTCGACCACTGCACCGCGCAGCGGGGACGCGTGCACCACCAGGTCGCCCACAGCCTCGCCTCCAGCCACGCGCTCGTTATGCACGTCGAAGATCCCGCCCATCCGCTCGAGGACGCGGAGAAACCCGGTGCGTCGCGCGTTGAGCAGCACGCCACGCAGCGTGAGCGAGCCGCGGGCCGCGGTGGTGGCCAGCACGGCAAAGAAGGCCGCGGACGAGGGATCCGCGGGCACATCATACCGCGCGGCGGGGATCGCCAGCGGCGGAGACAGCTCGAGCCAGCCGTCGCGCAGGACGAGGTCGACCCCAAGCGACTGGAGCATCCGTTCGGTGTGGTCGCGCGTGGGCAATGGTTCGCGCACCGCGACCGGAACGCCGGCGCAGAGCCCGGCCAGGAGCACCCCACTCTTGACCTGGGCGCTCGGGACCTCGGTCGCATATCGGACCGAGCGGAGCCCCCCACCGCGCACCTCCATCGGGAGGTTGCCGACGGCGCCCCGCCAGTGAATGCCGGCCCCCATCTCCGACAGCGGTTCGGCAATTCGCCGCATGGGCCGCGCCCGGAGCGAGGCATCCCCATCGATCAGGGTGACGGAATCCTGTGCGGCCGCGAGCCCGGCGAGGAGACGTGCCGTGGTGCCCGAATTCTCGCAATCCAGCGCCACGTCGGCGGGGGGATGCCGGAGCCGCAGCCCGCTCCCGTCGACGGAAACCGCGGCCCCCAACGCGGGCACCGGTCGGCCGAGCCGCGCCAGGGATGCCGCGGTCGCTCGGGTATCCGCCGACGCCAGGATGCCATGAATCTCGGAGCGACCGGTCCCCAGCGCGGCGAGGATCAGGGCCCGGTGCGAAATCGACTTGTCACCCGGCAGGTCCAACGCGCCGTGCACCACAAGGTGTCGCATCCCTAACGCAGCCACCCTTCCAGCGCGGTCGCAAGGTCGGTCTTTTCGTCCCGGTACTTCACGATGACGGGGGTTTGCAGCGAGAGCCCCTCGGCCTCGCCCCAGGTCCCCCGGACGCGTCGCGCCCCGGGAACCACCACAGCACCCGACGGGATCTCAAGCGGGGCGTCGGCACTCCCTCGGTAGACCCGCTCCTGCACCAAGTCGTAGACCGGTGTCCCGCGGGTGAGGACCACGCCCGCCGCGAGGACAGCCCGAGCGCGCACGACGGTCCCCTCGTAAACGCCGCAATTGCCCCCGACCACGACTTCGTCCTCGATCACCACGGGGGCGGCATTCACCGGTTCGAGGACCCCACCCACCTGGGCCGCGGCGCTCAGGTGCACGCGGGCCCCGATCTGGGCGCACGATCCCACGAGGGCGTGGGAGTCGATCATCGTCCCCGGCCCGACCCACGCCCCAACGTTCACAAACATCGGCGGCATGCAGACGACGCCTGGAGCGAGGTACGCGCCCGCGCGCACCGACGAGCCACCAGGCACGACGCGCACGGCGTCGCCCAGGGTGAACCGGCGCAGCGGGATGGTGTGCTTGTCAAAGAAGGGAAACATCCCTTCGTCGTCCATGCGGATGATGCGCCCCACGCGGAAGGCGAGCAGGATCCCCTGCTTCACCCACGGCACGGCGCGCCAGGTCCCCGCGTGGTCCTGCTCGGCGGCCCGCAACTCCCCGTGCTCGAGGCCGTCGATCAGCTGGGCGACGACGATCTCCGCATCGGGCGGCAGCGCCACCCCGGGCGGGTAGGCCGACAGCTCGGCGATTTGTGCGGCCAGGGCCGCCACGCGGTCACCCCCCATCAGGCGATCGCGCCGGCCGTGCGCAACGCCTCACGCACCGTGGCCTCATGCGCCGCGGCGAGCGGCACCAGGGGGAGCCGGACCTGGTTCGCGATGTGGCCGAGGAATGACACGGCGGCCTTCACCGGGATCGGGTTCGATTCCACAAAGGCGGCGTGCATCCACGGGAGCAGGCGGCGATGGATCACCCGGGCCGCGGCGAGGTCCCCCGACGCGCAGGCCTCGACCAGGTCAGCCATGGCCCGCGGCGTGGCATTGCTCGTGACCGAGATGACACCCTCGCCGCCTAACGCCATCACCGGCAGGGTCAGCGCATCGTCGCCGGAGAGCACGACGAAGTGCGGCGGCCGGTCGCGCAGGATGTCGCCGATCTGCCCGATGTTCCCGGACGCTTCCTTGATGCCGACGATGTGCGGCAGCTCCGCCAGGCGCAGCGCCGTCCGCGTCTCGATATTGCTCCCCGTGCGTCCCGGCACGTTGTAGACAATCACCGGCAGGTCGACTGCGTCCGTGATCGCCCGGAAATGCGCCTCGATCCCGCGCTGGGGCGGCTTGTTGTACATCGGGGAGACATGCAACGCGTGCGTGGCACCGAGTCGCTGGGCCACGCGCGTCAGGGCAATGGCGCGCGCCGTGTCGTTCGCCCCCGCGCCGGCCACCACCGGGATCCGCCCGGCCACCTGCTCCACCGTGATCGCAATGACGCGCTCATGCTCGGCCGGGGTGAGGGTCGCCGCCTCCCCGGTGGAGCCGCACGGGACGACGAAGTGCACCCCCTCGCGCACCTGCCATTCCACAAAGGTGCGCAGCGCCGCCTCATCCACCGCGCCGTCGGCGGTGAACGGCGTGACCAGCGCGGTCCCGCACCCGGTCAACGGTCGCGCGGTCATCGGGGCAACCCCAGCACATCACGCATCGTGAACACTCCTTGCCTGCCGTGGAGCCAGTGAGCCGCATGCAACGCCCCGTCCGCGAAGACCCGCCGGTCGCGCGCCTCGTGGGTGAGGGCAATCTGTTCGAAGGGTCCATCGAAGAGGAGGGCGTGCTGACCGGGGACACTCCCCACCCGCACGCTGGTGACCGGGATCTCGCGCCCCAGCGCCCTGGCCGCCGCATCTCGGAGGGTCACCGCCGTGCCGGACGGGGCGTCGATCTTGGCCCGATGGTGCGTTTCCACGATGGCCGCGTCGTACTGGCGGTGCCCCGCGAACAAGGCACCAGCGCGCACGGCGAGCTCCGTGAGCAGTGCCACGCCGAGGGAGAAGTTCGACGCGAGCAAGAGGGACCCGGCACAGGCGTGTGCCTCCTCGATGGCCGCGGGCTGCTGCGCCTGCCACCCTGTCGTCCCGCACACCACCGGGATCCCGTGACGGAGGCATGCGAGCACGTTGCCGGCGGCGGCCGTCGGCACGGACACCTCGATGGCCATGTCCACGCGGCCGGCCCAGGTCGCGATCCCTGCAGCATCCGTGTTGTGTGACGCGCCCAGCACGTCGACCACCTCGTCCCCGCGCTCGCGGGCGAGGGCCTCGATGGCCCGTCCCATCCGGCCCGCCCCAACGATCAACAGCTTCATGGCGTGACCGGGAAGAAGGCGTCGTGGAGCCGGCCCATCGCCGTGGCCACCTGGTCCCCATCGACGATCATCGTCAGGTTGATCGCGCTCG
>JAEUJL010000033.1 GCA_016794835.1 Gemmatimonadota bacterium
CTGGCCCGGGGGGACACGGCGGGGGCGGCGCGAGCCTTCGAGGTCGTGGCCAACGAGGTGAAGGACGCCGCGCCGTTCCTGTTTGGCCTGGCGGCGCGGCTGTATGCCGCGCGGTCGGTGGCGGACACCTCCCACGCGATCCTGCTCTGGAAGTCGTTGGTGGAGTCCCATCCGGACGCGCCGGAAGCGGCTGAAGCGGAGCTGGCGTGGGCGCGTGTCTTGCGCCAGCGTTCGGATGCGGCGGGGGCCCTGGCCCACCTGGAGCACCTGATCCTGACGTGGCCCCAGAGCGCCCTGGTCCCGCAAGCCCGCAAGGAGATGGACGAGGTGCGGGGGATGGTGCCGCGAGGGGCTGGAATGTTGGATGAGGCGGTTGACGGGGAGGAACAGGGCGGGGCCGGTGTACCAGGACGTGATGAGCTAACCGACGAACCGAGATGACTTTGCGTTTGCGACATGTGCTTCACCTGGCCCTGACGGTGATCGGCCTCAGCGGGGCGACCGCGGTGCGTGCCCAGCAACAGCTGCTGGTCCCCATGGACGATCGCCAGAGCAACGCGCTCAAGGCGTATGGGTTGGTCTTCAACGCCCTGCGCGACGGCAACAAGGCCGAGTGGTTGCTGAACTATCGCGGCGGGTCGTTCCTGCTTCCCGATGTCTCGGATGTGCGCAAGCGGGCGACGCTCGACGGGATCACCTTCGAGCCGATCTCGGCCCCGGACGTGGGGGCGCTGCGCACCGAGATCGCGTCCGCGAACATGGACATCGTCTCGCTGGAGCGGGCGCCGAAGATCGCGATCTACAAGCCGCTCAAGTCGCCGCCCTGGGATGACGCGGTCTCGTTGGCGCTCAAGTATGCGGGGATCGACTTCACCTCGGTGTACGACGAGGAGGTGATGAACGGGGACCTGACCAAGGTCGACTGGCTGCACCTGCACCACGAGGACTTCACGGGGCAGCTGAACAAGCTGTACCTCGGCTTTCGGGACACGCCGTGGTTCATTGAGCAGCGGGATGCGCAGCTGGCCACGGCGCGCAAGCTGGGCATGCCCAACATCCCCGCCCTGAAGAAGCAGGTGGCGGAACGCATGCGGCAGTTTGTCGAGAACGGCGGGTTCCTGTTCGCGATGTGCGGGGCGACCGAGACGCTGGCCCTGGCGATTGCCGCGCACCAGACGGACATCGCCGGGAGCTTTGCCGACAACACGCCGGTGGACGAGGCGGCGGACCAGAAGCTGGATTGGGATCGCTCCTTCGGCTTCCGCGGGGTGCACCTGGAGCCATCCCCATTCGTGAACTCGATGAGTGACATCGATGGGCACCAGGTGAACGTGCCTGGCCGACGCCAGCCGCTGGGGCAGTTCAGCCTGTTCAGCTTCTCGGCCAAGTTCGATCCCGTCGCGACGATGCTCGTGCAGAATTCGCGCAACGTGATCCCTGACTTCTACGGGGTGACGACGTCGTTCACGCGGTCGACGATCAAGCAGGGAGTCACGATCCTCGCGCAGGAGGAGGGGGCCCCGTGGGCGAAGTACCTGCATGGGGACTACGGCAAGGGGTCGTTCACCTTCCTCGGCGGCCACGATCCCGAGGATCCCCAGCACAACATCGGTGCGGCACCCACCGACCTGGCGCTCCACCCGAACTCGCCGGGGTATCGCCTGATCCTCAACAACGTGCTCTTCCCGGCCGCGAAGAAGAAGCCGTTGAAGACGTAGGGGCGCGACGGCGGACGAAGAGCGAGACGGCAGACGAAGAGCGAGACGGCAGACGGCTGATGGAGGGCCGTCGCCGCGTTGCTTCGGACCGAGCCGCCCGGGCGCACCCATTCCTGTCCGGGCTTGCGCGCCGCCCTGCGAGGCCGGTCGCTGAATTTGCCGTCGGCACGGTGCGCGCTTGCGCGAAAATGCGCTTGCGCGATGGAGCTACGTAGCTAGGCTGCGACGAGCCGTCTGCCGTCCCCTGAATCCATGTCCCGCCTCACACCCTCCGCTGCCGCTGCCGTGCGCACCGCGATTCAACTCGCGGGCGGGCGCGAGGTGTGCTTTGTCGCGGCCATCGACGAGGATGGCGTCCTGGTCTCGGCCCGGGTCGTGGCGCGCGGGGATGTGCGGAGCGTGCTGGCATTGCCTGGGTTCGCCCGTCGGGGGGAGATGTTGCTCCACAACCATCCGTCCGGGGTGCTGGAGCCTTCGGGCCCGGACCTGGAGATTGCCGCGCGGATGCACGACGACGGGATCGGGTTCGCGATCACCAACAACGACGCCTCCGATGTCTACGTCGTGGTGGAGGTCCCGCGGCCCCGGAGTGTGGCGCCGCTCGCGCTGGAGGCCCTGGACACCGATCTGGGGCCTCGCGGGCCGATTGCCACGCACCTGGGGCGGTACGAGGACCGTCCGACCCAACGCGCCTACACCCGCGCGATCGCGCGCCTCTACAACAGCGGCGGGGTCGGGCTGCTGGAGGCGGGGACGGGGGTTGGCAAGTCGTTAGGCTACCTCGTGCCGGCGCTGCGCTGGGCTGCCGCCAATGGCGAGCGGACCGTGGTCTCGACGAACACGATCAACCTGCAGGAGCAGCTGGTCGGGAAGGACCTGCCGTTCCTGGCCGGAGCCATGGCGGACCAGCCCGTGCGTTTCGCCCTCCTCAAGGGATGGCGGAACTACCTCTGCCTGCTTCGCCTCGAGCAGGCGCGCGGGGCCGGCGGGACGCTCTTCGACGACGGACATGGGCAGGAGCTCGACATGATCGAGTCCTGGGCGGCGGGAACGAAGGACGGCTCGCTCAGCGACCTCGCGGAGGCACCGCGCAGCGAAGTCTGGGACGAGGTCTCCGCCGAGCCGGACCTGTGCCAACGACTGAAGTGCTCACACTTCGACAAGTGCTTTCTCTTCGCGGCGCGTCGCGAGGCAGCCCAGGCCGACGTGGTCGTCGTGAACCATCACCTGCTGCTGGCCGACCTGGCGGTCCGGCGCGCGTCGCAGAATTGGGATGAGGCGGCGGTGCTCCCGCCATTCCAGCGACTGGTGGTAGACGAGGGGCACCACCTGGAAGACGCGGCCGCGAAGCACCTGGGGGCCACCGTGTCGTCTCGCGGGGTACAACGGCTCTTCTCGCGCCTGGAGCGACGTGGGCGCGGCCTGTTGCCGACCCTGTCCCAGCGCCTCGGCGCCCGGAAGGACCTCCTCAGCGTCGCGTCGCTGGACCTGGTCCACGCCAAGCTCTTTCCGTCGGCCCTCGCGGCACGGGACAAGGCGGGGATCGTCTTCGACCTGCTCGATGGGTTGATGCAGGAGTCGAACCTGTCGGTGATGCGCCTGACGAGGGAGTTCGACGAGCACCCGGTGTGGAGGGCAGGGCTCGACGGAGCACTCGAGGACCTGCTGCGCGAGTTCCAGCTGATGGCGGACAACCTCCGGCTGATCAAGGATCGGATGGAGGCCGACGAGCGCCTGATGGACCTGAACGGCACCCTGCTGGGGGAGCTGCGGGGCGTGTCGCGTCGACTGGAGCTGGCGGGGGACGCGCTGCGACAGGCGCTGCGGCCACCGTCCACGGCGCGCACCGTGCGCTGGCTCGAGGTACGCGGCAAGGAACGGTCGCTGGTGGCGACGGCGGTCCCACTCGACCTGGCGCCGATCCTCCGTGACGACCTCTTCCGGCGGGTGGAGACCACGGTCGTCACGAGTGCGACCCTGGCGACGGAAGGGCGCTTCGACTTCATGCGCAACCGTCTGGGTCTCAACGCGGATGACGTGGAGCCGGAGGAGGGGGCGTTTGCCTCACCGTTCGACTACCGCTCCCAGGCCCTCCTTGCCATCCCGCATGATGTGCCAGCGCCTAACGTCAATGGCGATGAGCACTTCGCGGCCGTACTCGAGGGGATTTCTCTCGTGGCGCAAGCGGCGGGCGGGGGGGTCTTCGGGCTGTTCACGAGTCATCGCGACGTGCGCGAGGCGGCGCGTGAGCTGCGCCAGCGTGGGCTTGGTGGGAGTTTTCCACTCCTTGTACATGGCGAGGAAACGCGGGACGCGTTGCTCCGCCGCTTCAGGGAGTCGGGGAGTGCGGTGTTGCTCGGGACCTCGTCGTTCTGGGAGGGAGTCGATGTTCCCGGGGACGCGCTGCGTGGCCTGGTGATCGCGAAGCTCCCGTTCCGCGTGCCGACCGAGCCGCTAACCGCGGCGCATTGCGAGGCGATCGAGGCGCGGGGTGGGGACCCCTTCCAGGAGTACATGCTGCCGCATGCCGCGCTGCGACTCAAGCAGGGATTCGGCCGGTTGATCCGGACGCGCGATGACCGCGGCGTGGTGCTGTTGATGGACTCGCGGGTCTGCTCGAAGCGTTACGGGGAGGACTTGCTGGAGGGGCTCCCGCCCGCCCAACAGGTGATGGGGCCCTGGGTGGAGGTCGAGGCAGCCGTCCGACGGTTCTATCGCGCCAACGGGCGGCGCTAGGCGCGGTGGGCGATTCGCGGCGATTGCGACGGGGGCGTGGGGGCTGCGTGGGCGTGTTCCGCGGCGCCGCTTAGTTTCCGCTCCAACCACAATCCCTCACGATCCGCCCCATGAGCACACGCCCCTCCAAGATCGTCTGTATCGGCCGCAACTACGTCGAACATGCGAAGGAGCTTGGCAACGCGGTCCCGGACAAGGAGCCGCTGTTCTTCCTCAAGCCGCCGTCGAGCCTGATCGGCGACGGCGAGGCCATCGTCCTGCCGCCGCAGTCCTCGCAGGTGGAGCATGAGGGCGAGATCGGCGTGGTGATTGGCGCGACGCTCAAGAACGCGACGGAGGCCGAGTGTGCGGCGGCGGTGCGGGCCATCGTGGCGGTGAACGACGTGACGGCGCGCGACCTCCAGCGAAAGGACTCGCAGTGGACCCGCGCCAAGGGGTTCGACACCTTCTGCGCGGTCGGGGCCCCGTGGACCGGCGCGGTCGACCTTGGGAACATCGAGGTGGTGACGCGCGTGAATGGAGTGGAGAAGCAGCGCGGCAACTCGAACCAGATGGTCTTCTCGATTCCGTTCTGCCTGTCGTTCATCTCCCACGTCATGACGCTCGAGCCTGGGGACCTGGTTGCCACGGGGACGCCGGCGGGGATCAGCAAGCTGTCCCCTGGGGATGTGGTCGAAATCGAGGTCGTGGGGTATTCGAAGGTGTCCAATCCGGTCAAATAGGCCCGGGAAGGGGCAACCCCGGGCGGCCGGTCGGGGACAGAGGGAGGGTGGTCCCTGGGGTGTCATGTCCGGGCGACTCTGCCGCCTGTCGTTGCGACCTTGTAACATCAAGCCATGCTGACGCTGCGGGACCGTGGGACCACGCAGGAAGAGGGGAACGCCCCGGGTCGGCGCATCCGGGCGACCTCGGCTTCCGTGTTGGTCCACCTGCTGGTGGTCGCCGGGTTGTGGCAGGTGTTGCAGTGGCCCCGGGTGATCGACGCGTTCCTGGATCGCCCCGAGGCGTCGGCGAACCGGGAGCAGCGCATCACCTACGTCCAGGTCCCGCCGCAGGTCCCGGTGACCGTGGAGCGTCGGGTCGCCCCGTCGAGGCGCCCTGAGGCCGCCCCACCGGTTTCTGCCCCGCCGGCCGCTGCGCCGACTGCGTCGGAGGGCCCGCCGGCCGGCCCGCCAACCTCACTCGTGGCCCCGACGGCCGTCCCGGAAGGGATCCCGGCGGCGCCGGCCGGACCGGCGACCGGTCCGCTCGCGACAGGGCGCGGCCCGGTGCGCGGGGTACAGCCTGGCTACACGGAGCCACGGGTCTGGATTCAGGCGGAGCCGGTCTACGCGCCCGCCCTGGAGGGGGACGCCAAGCTGGACAGTGCCGTCGCGGCTCGCGTGTACGCCTTCCGCGACTCCATGGCGGCGAACACCTACCAGCCGAACAAGTTCGAGCGAGGCGACTGGACCTACGAGACGAAGGACGGGAAGAAGTTCGGGATCGACCAGAAGTTCATCCGGCTGGGCAAGGTCTCGATCCCCACCGCACTGCTCGGGCTCCTGCCGCTGAACCAGATGCAGGGGAACCCGATCGCGATCGACCGGGAGCGACGGCTGGCCGCGATGCGTTCGGAGATCATCAACCAGGCGCAGATGGCGATGAACGAGGAAGAGTTCCGCCAGGCGGTGAAGGCGATCCGGGCGCGGAAGGAGCGCGAGCAGCGGGAGGCCGAGAAGAAGAAGAAGGCGGCCCCGGTCAAGGTGATCTCGGACGGTCGTTAGGCGAGCCGGCAGGGGTGGTGTCGTGACGACGGTCGACGACACCGGGCCCCGGGCCCTCGCCGTTGGGTGAGCCGCTAGTCGACTTCGGGGGCGGGCGCGCGCAGGGTGCGCACCACCGTCGTCACGACGCCGAGGATCGCGAAGTCGTCGGTGGGACCCAGGAAGGTCTCCGGCTCGCCGGCGGTGCCGGTGCTCAGCGAGACGACGGCGCCGAGGTGGCCGATCAGGCGCACCGTGACGTGTCCCCCAATGCGGGCTGCCACCAGCTCCCCGTCGATCGCGCGCGTGGAGGGGCTCACGAGGGCGAGGTCACCGGCGAGGATACCGCGCTGGGCCAGCTCGTCCCCAACGACCCTAAGCAGGAAGGAGTCATCGGTCAGGACCAGCCCGCGATCCACCCCGAGGTAGCGCTCGCGGTTCTCGCTCGTGAGGTAGGGGGCGACGGGGTTCACGCGGGCGTACAGCGGGATCGGCTGCACGCCACCGATGCTCGAGAACCCGACGATCTTCACCCCGCGCGAGCGCGCGTGCTCGCGTTCGAGGAATCCCTTCTCCTCCAGTCGGCCGAGGACCTCGGTGACCGTCTTGGTGCTCGGGATGCGCACCTTGCGCCCGATCTCCCGGACACTCGGCTGGTAGGTGTGTTCGGCGAGGAAGTCGAGGAGGAAGTGGTAGACCTTCCGCTCGATCGGGGTCAGCGGGTCGTGCACGACGGCCTCCCGACGTTCTGCCGTGTTCGTCGGCCCATCATGCGGGCCCCGCCAGCCGGGCGAGCGCGGCGTCGAGACGCCGCAGCGTCGTGTCGCGGCCGAGGACGGTGAGGACGTCGAACATCCCCGGGCTTTCCCCGGTGCCGGTGAGGGCGACACGGAGCGGCTGGAAGAGCTTGCCGGCGCCCACGCCCGCCTGCTCGGCGACAGTGCGAAGGACCGATTCCGTCGTCGCCGGGCTCCAGTCCGGCGCGGCGGCCAAGGCGGTGCGCGCCGACGCCAGCAGGGCCGCGGCGGCGGTCGCGTCCTTCCAATGTTTGGCGACGGCGGCCTCCTCGTATTCGACGTCGGACGCCCAGTACGGCCGTGCCTGCTTCACCAGGTCGGTGACGGTCCGGGCGCGGACGCGGAGCAGGTCGAGGAGGTGGAGCCACCAGGCGTGGCGGGCGTCGAGCTGCGCGGCATCGGCGAGGTTGGCATCGATGACAAACGGGCGCAGGTAGGCGGCGAGCTCCTCGAGGGGGAGGCGCATCATGTGCTGGCCGTTCATCCACTCGAGCTTCTTGAGGTCGAAGACCGAGGCTTTCTTGAGCAGCCCCTCGCCGGTGAAGGCCTCGATGAGCTCGGGCATGTCCATGACCTCGCGATCGTCCCCCGGGGACCAGCCGAGGAGGGCGAGGAAGTTGCGCATCGCGCCGGGGAGGATCCCCAGGTGCTGGTAGTCGCCGACGGCGGTGGCGCCATGCCGCTTGGAGAGCTTCTTCCCGTCCATCCCGTGGATCATGGGAAGGTGCGCGAAGGTGGGCAGGGCCGCGCCTAACGCGCGATAGAGCAGGATCTGCTTGGGCGTGTTGCTGATGTGGTCGTCGCCGCGCATGACCAGGGTGATCCCCATGTCGATATCATCGGAGACCACGGCGAAGTTGTAGATGGGCGTCCGGTCCGAGCGCAGGATGATGAAGTCGTCGATGTCCTTGTTGGGGAAGGTGATCGTGCCATGCACCAGGTCTTCCCACGAGGTGCTGCCCTCCGGGACGCGGAAGCGGATGGTGAACGGGTCACCGCGGTCGAGGCGTGCCTGCAGCTCCGCCGGCGGGAGCTCGGCCAGGCGCCGATCGAAGGTGAACGTCTCACCCCGCGCCTCGGCGTCCTTGCGGAGCTGGTCGAGTTGCTCGGCGGTCGTGAAGTCCCGGTAGGCGAGCCCGGCGTCGAGCAGTCGGAAGGCATCGCGCTGGTGGCGCTCGACGTTGGCGCCCTGAAAGACGACCTCCTCGTCCCAGTCGAGGCCGAGCCAGGTCAGCCCCTCGAAGATCGCGCGGGTGCTTTCGTCCGTGCTGCGCGCCTTGTCCGTGTCCTCGACCCGGAGGAGGAACTTGCCCCCGGTCTTGCGGGCGTAGAGCCAGTTGAAGAGGGCCGTGCGCGCGCCGCCCACGTGCAGGTAACCGGTGGGCGAAGGGGCGAAGCGGAGGCGTGGAGTCGCGGTCATCAGGGAAAGACAAAGCGGCAGGGCGGAGGTCGAGACGGAAACCGTCTGCCGCCTGCCGCCTGCCGCCCTTGGGGTGTCCTGGTACGGAGACGGAGGGATTCGAACCCTCGATAGGGCTTTAAGACCCTATAACGGTTTAGCAAACCGCCGCCTTCAGCCTCTCGGCCACGTCTCCCGGTCGTGCGACGGGAGTTTAACAGGGCAGGGGCGGCGGGGGCAGGGCGCGTTCGTGCCGGGTCAGGGTTGGTGGAGCCCGAATGCCGCCAGGACCTCGTCGTCCGAGGGCGATTCGCCCGCGGACGGCGGGAAACCGGAGAAATGAGGGGCCGGGGCGGGTTCGACGGCGTCCGCACGCGGACGAAACGCCTTTCGGGCCTGGTGGTGCGGGTGCGCCGGTACTTCGTCGATCTCCAGCACGGGGGTGACGCAGGCGTCGGTGCCCGCGAAATGGTCCACCCAGGCGTCGCGGGTCCGGGTCCGGAAGGCCTGCGCCAGGCGCGTGGTGAAGGTGGGCCAGCGCGCACGGTCCCATTGCTCGCTCAGCTCGGGGTCGTTCAGCCCCAGTCCGGACAGGAGGGCCTGGTAGAACCGAGGTTCGATGGCGCCGACGGCGACCCAGCGCTGGTCGGCGCACGGATAGCAGCGGTAGAAGTGTGCGCCGCCGTCCAGGGTGTTGGTGCCACGCGCCCCGGGCCACATGCCGGACGCACGTAGTCCATACACCTGGGCCATGAGGAGCGACGTGCCGTCGACCATGGCGGCATCGATCACTTGCCCGCGCCCGGTGGCCCGCGCCTGCAGGATGGCGCAGACCACCCCAAAGGCGAGGAGCATCCCACCGCCGCCGAAGTCGCCGACCAGGTTGAGGGGAGGGGCCGGGGCCCCGTCCGCGGCACCGATGGCGTGGAGCGCGCCGGTCAGGCCGATGTAGTTGATGTCATGCCCGGCCGCCGTCGCGAGGGGGCCGGCCTGTCCCCATCCCGTGACGCGACCGTAGACCAGGCGGGGATTGCGGGCGTGGATCACGTCAGGGCCGAGCCCGAGGCGTTCCATGACGCCGGGGCGAAAGCCTTCGATCAGGACATCGGCCTGGTCGAGCGCCTTGAGGCAGCGCGCGCGATCGGGTTCGGACTTCAGGTCGAGGAAGACGGTGGGTCGTCCGCGCGTGAGCAGGTCCACGGCGCCGCCGTCGAGGGCCTTGGGCGCGTGGCGATCGATGCGAGCGACGGTGGCGCCCATGTCGGCGAGCATCATCCCGGCGAACGGCGCGGGGCCGACGCCGGCGAACTCGATCACCTTGATGCCGGCGAGTGGGCCGTGTGCGGGGCTCATGTCCGAGGTGTGGTACCGAAGGTGGTGGCGCGACGTGCGGGATGGGTCATGCGCGGAACAAAGCGTGGGGGCCCGGTGCTGTCCACCGTGGTCCGGCGGCCGTTGCGTGGGGGAGTGGATGGTGAACGTCGCGGCGAGGGGATAGACTGGCGGCGGGCACCAAACGGAGGGCCGAGCGTGCGAAGACTGCGGTGGTGGGCGTGCCTCGCCCTGTGGGCCACGATGAGTCGCGTGCTCGGCGCGCAGGTCGACGTGCGCGGGACCGTGTGGGACTCGCTCGCGGGGCGCCCGCTGGTCGGCGCGGTGGTGCAGCTGGTCCGCGCGGACAACCCGGGACAGCGGTTGGCGGGGACCTCCGACAGCACGGGCGCCTACCTCCTGGCGCGGGCCACCCCCGGGGTGTGGGTGCTCGGCTTCACGCATCCCGTCCTGGACGACCTTGGTGTTGAGCTGCCGCTGATCCGGCTCGAGATCAACGAGGCGCAGCGAGTGACCGTCCCCCTCGCCCTCCCCGGGGTGGCCACCCTGGGCCGCCAGTGGTGTGGGGATAGCGCGGCCACGCCCGGATTGTGGGTGGGCCGCCTCCGCGATGCGCGCGATGGCGCCGTGCTTCCGGGAGGGACGGTCGACGTGCAGTGGACGACCTTTGTCGCCCGGGGGCGGAGCGTTGAGGAACAGACGCCCACCGTGTCCACGGGGTCCGATGCGAGTGGTCGTTTTCTCGTTTGCGGCCTGCCGCGCGGTGAGTTGTTGATGGCGCGGGCCGCCGGGCGTGACACCAGCGGCGTCATGACCTTCACCCTCCCGTCGAATGGCTTCCTGTCGCGCGACGTGTTTGTGGGGCCTGCGGCCCCGCGGCGCCTGGATGCCCAGGGGGATTCGGTGCTCGTCGGTCCGGGGCAGCTTCGGGGGCGGGTGATGGGGTCGCGCGGACGGCCCGCCAGCGGGGCGCGTGTCCGGATCGAGGAGGTCGGCACGGAGGCGGTGGCCAACAGCGAGGGGTACTTCACCCTCGGCGCGCTGCCGCTCGGCACCTGGACCCTCGACGCGCGGGCGCTGGGCTACATGACCGATGCGCGCCTGGTGGATGTGTTGAGCGCCGGCACCGCGGAACTCGTGCTCACCCTGACGGAGCAGGAGCAGTTCCTGGACACGGTCAAGGTGGTGGGTGACCGCGCAGTGGAGTCACCCGCGTACGCCGCGTTCCTCGAGCGGCGCGCCAAGGGGTTCGGCTTCTTCGTGGACGAGGGGCAGATCGAACGTCGTCGCCCGCAGCTGGTCGCGGACCTGGTGCGCGAGTTTCCCGGGGTCTTTGTGCAATCCGAGCCGATGCGCGGCAACCTGCAGAACATCCGCTTCCGGTCCTATCGATTCGGCGCGCGCACCTGCGCCCCGGACATCTTCATCGATGGCGCCTTCGTGCCAAACGTGGGACAGCAGGGGTTGCTCGAGAGCCTCGTCTCGGTCACT
>JAEUJL010000045.1 GCA_016794835.1 Gemmatimonadota bacterium
GCGGCCTCGCGCGCGACCGTGGCAAGGTCCACCGGTTCCAGTCGCGTCACCCGCACACGGGCAAAGTCGAGGAACTCGGTCAACAGCCGCGACAACCGATCCGACTCGCGCACGATGAGCCCCGTGAGCACCTGCTCGTCAGGCGTCGTGCGCGGCGAGCGCGCCAGCTGTTCCACCGCGGACCGGACGGCGGCCAGGGGATTCTTGATCTCGTGCGCCAGCGAGGCGCTCAGCTCCGCGACGCCTTCCAGTCGCTCGGCCCGCAGGTGCAGCGTGTCGAGCTTCTTCTGGTCGGTGATGTCCTGGAAGATCGCGGTCGCCGTGCCCTCGCCCGGCTCCCCGGAGACCGTCACGGTCGTGTTGAGGCCGATCGGGAAGGCGCGCGAGGCCGTGGTGATGGTGCCTTCGCCACGGGTCGTGCGCGCGCGATCGAAGGTCGCACGGCGCAACGCCTGGGCGAGGGCGGGTGCGGGCCCATCCAGCGCCTCCAGCACGGCGGTGCCCATGAGCGCCTCCAGGTCAATCCCCAGCAGCGAACTGGCGGCGGGGTTGGCGAACAGCAGCGTTCCTGATCGATCCACCGTCACGATGCCGGACCGGATATTCGTGAGGATGTCGCTGGCCTGCAGCCGGGCCTTGTTCAGCTGCTGGACCAGCGCCGCGGCCCGCTTCTGCTCGTTTCGGAGCCGCGACCCGATGAACGCCGACGTCAGCGCGACGGTGGCGAAGATCGCCAGCTGGAGCCAGAGGGCGCCCGTATTGGCGAACGGCCCGACGAACAGCGTTTCCCAGAAGTAGAGGGCGCACCCCAACGTGGCGATGCCGAGCGACAGGGCGGCCGGCAGCAACAGGGACGCCATCGCAATGACGAGGATGTACAGTGCGGCGAACTGCGAGGCCCCATCCGCCGTGACGTGGACCACGGCCGTGACCACCAACAGGTCGAAGACGCTCTGCCCCGCGAGGAAGCGGGTGGAGAGCGAGCGTTTCCAGATCTCCGACCAGGTCGCGGACAGCGCCGTGAAGGCGAGGGCGACCGTGATCAGGAGCGAGGCGACGAGGGTGTCCCCGCGGTCCGCGTCGGTCCAGGCGTACACGGCCGCCAGGTAGATGGCTGCGCACACGCCGACACGACCGACGTAGACCCACCGAATCGCCTGGCGGGGGTCCACGAACGCAAAGGTCCTGCCTGACACGGGATTGGAGGCCGGGGGAGCCTGGGTCACGTGAGCCTGGTCTCGCACATTGCCACGCCCCGGGAATCGGGGAGTCTCGCAAAGTGCCAGACTCAGGACGAGCGAGCGTGGGAAAGGGTAAGGCGGGTGGCGCCGCGCCTGACGGCAGGCGTGGGGGCACCAGGGTTGCCCGAGGCACCGCGCGTGGTGTTACCGTATGCCGACGCCGGCGCCCTGCCCCCTTTCCTCGTGCCCCGTGAGCTTTTCGATCCCCGATGACGAGCTGGTGTTCAAGGCGACCCGCTCAGGAGGCGCGGGGGGCCAGCACGTGAACACCTCGTCGACCCGCATCGAGGTCTCCTGGTGCCCCGGGCAGAGCCGCGTGCTGAGCGAGGCCCAGCGGCAGCGCGTGGCCACGGCCCTCGCGACGCGACTCGACAGCGAGGGGTGGTTGCGGATCGTGTCCAGCGAGACGCGCAGCCAGGTGCAGAACCGCGAGCGCGCGGTCGCCCGCCTGCACGAGTTGATGCGGCGTGCGCTCGTGGTCCCGAAGGCACGCCGCGCGACCAAACCGAGTCGAGCAGCCAAGCAGGCGCGCCTCGACGACAAGAGAGCCTCGGCCAAGCGCAAGGCAGAGCGACGGCGTCGCGACTGGGACTGAGCGGCGGCCCAGCCCCAAGCCCCGCTAGTGGTGCAGGTGCTCCACCAGTGCGCCGGTCGTCTGGCGCAGCAGCTGCGCGATGGCCTCGGCGATCATCAAGGCATACTTGAGCGCCAGGTCCGGGCGCGCCTCGCTCATCCGCTCGAAATCTTCGCGCGTGAGGATCAGGAGCTGCGTCGGCTCGATCGCAATGGCCGTGGCGGAACGGAACGTCCCGTCGATGAGTGACATCTCACCGACCATCTTGCCGGCGCCGAGCTTTGCCATGGTGTGCACGGTGCCGGCGGAGTCGGTCTTGCGGATCTCCAGCGCCCCGTCGACGACGATGGCGACGAAGGCGTCCTGGTCACCCTCGTGGAACAGGGGCGCTCCCTGGCGCAGGCGGTAGAGGCGCAGGTACTCGCCGATTCCCTCCTCTTCCTTCCAGCTCAGGCGATGAGCCCAGGGGGTGGTCTCGAGCAGGTCGGCGCATTGCCGGGCCGTGGTCGCGACGAAATCCGCCCCCCGGGCCTTGAGGGACATGGCAGCGCTGGGACGCGGCGGGATGACGGACACGCGAGACATCGCTGGGAGTATCGGCGGGACCGGGACGTTGGCACACCGGGCACAGAACTGCGTGCGGCACGAGCAGCACGCGTCCCGTGCCGCGCGTCCCGCGCGCAGGCAGATCGTCCTATCGCGCCGCCAGCATCCGCTCCAGGTCGCTCAGCAGCTTGAGCGACGCCTCCCGGACCGCCGTCGTGGGCAGGCGGTCGACGTCATCGACTGTCTGCATCATCTGGGTGAGCCGCTGCGTGAGTTGGGTCCACGGCTGCGTCGGCTGCCCGCGGGAGCGCGCGGCGGCCAGGCCATCGCTCGCGCGATTCACGCCATCCCACAGGCGCCACGCGAGGTTGGATTGCGACCGCACGTCCATCGGCGCGGTCTTCACGCGCGGATCCATCCGCACGACCAGCGGCTGCGTCAGCACCTGCCCGTCCACCGTGAGGCGCACCGTGTAGCGCCCGGGGGCAACGAGGGGTCCCAGCGGCTCGGGGACGGTCTGTCCCGGGATGGCACTGATCGGGAACGAAAACGCGAGGGCCTTCGGTCGCGGATACCGCAGGTCCCAGACAAACCGGTGCAAGCCGGGCTCGGCGCTCAGCACGGGGGACGGGCGGATCCACCAGTCAGGCCAGTGCCCCTCGGCGCGGGGATCCGGGTCCGGGTTTACTCCCTTCGTGTAGCTGCGCACGACCTTCCCGGCCGCATCGAGGACCTCCAGCGAGAGCGAGGTCGCCGGCGAGGCCAGGTGGTAGTGGAGGATCGCCCCGTCGGGCGGATTGAGAGCCCGCGGCTCGTCCGGCGGAAGCGGCGTGTCGGTGTACATCGAGTAGCGCACGCGCGTCGCCAGTTGCGGCGCGAAGAGGTGCGCCGGTTTTGCGGTCGGGTTCGTCGCCATCTCGCGCAGCGGCGTGATGTCGTCGAGGATCCAGAAGCCGCGTCCGTGGGTACCGATCACGAGGTCGTCGTCCTTGATCACGAGGTCGCGGATCGACGTCGCGGGCATGTTCACCCGCAGGGACTCCCACGAGTCCCCATCGTTGAACGAGACCCAGACCTGCGTTTCCGAGCCGGCGAAGAGGAGGCCACGCTGCTTCGGGTCCTCGCGGACCACGTTGATCGTCGCCCCGCTGTCGATCCCCGTCACGATGCGGGTCCACGACTTGCCCCCGTCGCGCGTGCGATAGATGTGCGGACGCAAGTCGTCGAGGCGCAACGTGTTGATCGCCGCGTAGGCAGATAGCGTATCGAAATGGCTGGCGTCCATCAGCGAGACCTTGGCCCACGGCACGAGC
>JAEUJL010000050.1 GCA_016794835.1 Gemmatimonadota bacterium
ACCTTCACCCAGGGCTTCACCGCCTTCACCGAGTCGTAGAGCTCGCGGATGAGGTCATCGACATTCTTTCGTCGCCAGTCGTCGCGCCCCAGGGTGCCCCCGCCACGACGATAGCGTTCCCAGGAACGGCCGTCGGGGAACGGGATCTCCGCCCCGCGTCGGTTCCGCTCGGGATAGGGGTAGAAGTAGTCGTCCATGTGGACGCCGTCGACGTCATAACGTCGCACGACATCGAGGATGACATCGCGCGTGCGCTTCCTGACCCCGGGCTCCCCCGGGTCCATCCACCCATACGGGCCATACCGATGGTTCCACGCCGGGGCCGCACGGCTGACGTGGGTCGCCGCCGCTGGACCGCGATCACCGGGATGACGTGAACGGTACGGGTTGAACCAGGCGTGCAGCTCCATGCCGCGCGCATGGGCCTCCGTGATGGCGAAGGCGAGCGGGTCCCACATGGGCTGCGGGGCGCGGCCCATCCGCCCAGTGAGGAAGTACGACCAGGGCTCGAGGCGCGAGCGATACAGCGCGTCGGCCGAGGGACGCACCTGGAAGACGATCGCATTGAGCCGGACGCGTTCGGCGGCGTCAAAGAGTGCGCGCAGCTCCGCCTGCTGTTGCGCGACCGGCAGTCCGGGCTTGGAGGGCCAGTCGATGTTGTCCACCGTGGCCAGCCAGGCCCCGCGAAACTCGCGGGCCAGCGGCGGCGCGATGCTGTCCCCGGTTGGGGGCGCGTAGAGGTCCCCGCGCACCCACTCCTGGGCACTGCTGGATGTCGCGAGGAGACTGGCGAGGAGCCAGCCGGCCCTACGCATCCCGGTACGGCGACGACCCGCCGCGCAACACACGCACGAAGTCCTCCCCGAGCACCTCGAGCTGCCAGCGGCGCAGCCCGGGCAGCTCCTCGAGGTCGCGCACGTGCACGGGGGCGCGGCGCACCACGGCCTCCATGCGTTCGCGCGAACACAACACCCCGGGATCGAGCTCGAGCCGATGGGCGGCGGCATCACGGACCTGCTTCAGCCGGCCCACCTTGTCGTCGAACTCGGGGTCCTTGTCCCAGCGCGGGGCGCGGGGAAACTTCGGCAACTCGCCCTCGGGGACGGCATTCGCCCGCGCCAGCGCATCGATCACTTCCCGGCCGCGCGCATCGGCGAGTCGCGGGTTCATCCCCTTGATCGCGGCCAGCTCGGCGGGGCGCGTGGGGTCGCGGCGCGCCACTTCCAGCAAGACTTCGTTGGAGATCACGCGGAAGGTGCTGCGATCCAGCCCGCGCGCCACCTCATCACGCCAGGGCACGAGCTCGCGCAGGCGCGCCAGCTCGCGCCGCGTCAGGTCGCGGGCTCCCTTCACGCGCATCCAGGCGGTCGAGGCGTCCTCCGGCTCCCAGCGCGTCCCCTCCAGTCGCTCGAACTCCTCCTGCGCCCAGTGCCAGCGCCGCTTGGACTCCAGGGCCTGCCGGAGTCGCTGGCTGAGCCCCAGCAGGTGACGGGTGTCCTGGGCGGCATAATCCAGCATGTCCGCCGACAGCGGGCGCATGGACCAGTCGGCGCGCTGGTGCTTCTTGTCGAGCTTCACCCCGAAGTACTCATCCAGGAGTGCGGCCAGGCCAAACGCCTTGATCCCCAGC
>JAEUJL010000188.1 GCA_016794835.1 Gemmatimonadota bacterium
CCCGACGGCGGCACCGACGCGCGATACTTCTCGATCATGGTGAGCCCCACCCCCATGTAGGCGCGCGCGGCGACCTCCGCACCGGCCGTGTCGCGCAGCGCGGACGCCTGGCGAATCCGGGTCGCGAAGACGCGCAGGAAGATGTCGCGCCACTCCGGCAGGGCGACCAACCGCTCCACCGCGCCTCGCGTGGCAAAGAACTGGGTCTTCTGGTGGAGCTGCGGCAGGCGCAGCAGCGCGTCCTCCGCGATCGCCAGCGGCGCATAGGTCGGCAGGTCGAGCATCGTGGGCAGCGAGTCGGTGGCGGCGACCAGCGACGACGGGAAGGGGAACGCCTGGCGAGCCACCGGGGACCGCCGCAACCCCGAGCTGATCTCGGCGATCTGGGCGCGGACGTCGTTCACGTCTTCCTTGGCCGTGAAGATCCCGATGTGCAGGGCGCCCCCCGCGGCCTGCATGACGGGCCGCATTTCCTCCGCCAGCACCAGGAGGTGCGCCAGCAGGTCGTGGGTGGTCGACACCTGGGGCAATCCCGCGCTCGGCGCGTTGAGGATCGACGGCGCAATGACGTACACCGTCGCCCCGCGCATCGCCGCGCCGACGAGCATCCCCGCCCACTCACTGCTCAACCACAGCGGGTCGGGCACGACCATCATGCTCCCCCGCGGCATGAGGCTGTAGAGCATCGCGCGCGCCACCGTCGACGACTTCCGGCCGAACCCGGGGACGTTGTGCAGCTGCATGACCGTCGCCACGTTGCGCGGGTCACCGCCTAACGATGTCCGGGTGGTCGCCCCCTGCGCGACGCGGAGCACCTCGGGCAGGTCCGCGGCGCGCACGCCGTGCGATGCCAGGAGCTCACGGGCCGCGGCCTTGGCCGTGATCGCGGCCGGCCCACGGAGCAGCAGTGCCCGGTCATCCCAGGTGGCGCTGGCATACTGCTCGCCGATCCCCGCCCCGGCCACCACCAGCTCTCCGCGATTGGGGTCGTCCTCGCGAAGGTCGTAGAACGCCAGCTTGCGGTGGTCCCGGACGATGTTGTCCGGCACCAACGGCACCCCGGGGACGATGTGCTTGCTGCGAAACGAGAAGTCGCTCGGCAGGGTGACGCTGACCTGCACCCGGACGACGCGCCGAAGCCAGGCCGCCCCGCCCCGCTGCGCCGCCGCGGCCTGCAACCCCGCGGACGCCTCGACGGCGCGCCGCAGCGCGGCCAGCTGGTCACCCAGCTGTCGGCTCAACGACGTGTCGCGCGCCACGATCTGCTGGCTCGCCCCGAGCGGGTCCTCCAGCAACGTCATCCACAGGCGCCCGTCGCGCAGGTCGTAGAAGTGCTGGTCCAGGAAGATGAAAAACTGCGGCAGGTGCCCCGTGCGATCGAAGGCCCGCACACCATCGGTCAACGCCGCGAGGTACCCGTTGACGGTGAGGGCAAATCCCACCGCGTCGAACTCCCCGCCGTTGCGGCCCATGAAGTCATGGAGCCACAGGACGTGGTAGTCCCGCGCCGCCCGGATCGTGCGCAGGAACTCGTGCTGCACGTCGGCACTCCGCAGGTACGTGATCCGGTTCTCCTGCGAGAACGTGTGCGCCGTGGCCAGCTCAATGAGCGCGTCGATCTCCGCTTGCTCGTCGTGCTCCTCCGGGCGCAGGGCCAGCTGCGGCGCGAGCCACAGCGCCCGCGACCTGGCCCCATCACGCACCTGCCGCCCATAGACGCGCTCGACGTGATCCCCAAACCGCCGAAAGACGGCCCGTGCCTGGTCCCGCTCCGTCACGGGCACGCCCGACGAATCGACCAACCACCGCTGGAACGCGGCCTCGGCACGCACGCGCAACCCGGCCAGCCCATCACCGGCCGTCTTGACCTGCCCGTAAAGCGCATTCACCGGGAGGATCACCTCGCGCAGCATGGCGCGGCGCGCGGCCCGGGCGACCACGCCCGCCCCACCATTCGGCAGCGCCCCGGCAAACGCGGTGTCGAGTGCGGCGTGATAGCGGGTCACGGCGTCCTCATACGACACGCCACCCGGTTGCCCCGGCCGAGGCGCGGTGATGGAGTCCCGGACCAGCCGGACGCGCGCGCGAAACCGATCCAGCGACCGCCGCAGCGGCCCGTTGGCTACCGTGGGATACGCGTCCGAGAATCGGTCGACATCCGTTCCGGCTTCCTCCATGGTGTGCAGCGCCCGCTCAACCGCTGGCGGCAGCGATCCAGGCATCGCCATCGAGGCGAGCCCACCCGACGGAAGCGCCACCCCGGTTTGTCGCGGCCTGGTATGTCCCGCCAACGGGTGCAGGGGCACGAAGAAGCCGGCCGCCACGCGCTGCTGGCCGTGCGGCGTCCAGTCGACCCGCAGCATCGAGCCATGCCCCACCACACCACCCCGCAGGATCGCCGTATTCCAGCTCAGGATGGAGGAGGGGCGCGCCGTCCCCTCGACGAACTGCAGGCCGGCGCTCAGCGAGAGGGCCCGACTGGTGAACAGCAGGCGCGCCCCGGGGTGCACCTCGGGGTACACCGAGAGGGTGGGCTCAACGCTGACCCCAAAGACCCCACTCACCGCCCCACGATACGGGCGATAGCTCCCCGCATAGAGGCTCACCGAGGGCGAAGCGCCGCTGGGCCCGCCCGAGGCACGAAACGCCCCCACATAGTGCTGCCACAGGGGAGGTTGCCCGAGGGAACGACCAAGGGCCGGCCAGGTCGGACGGGTGCTGTCCGCCAGCTGCGCGCCAGCCCCCGCCGCGGATACCAGCCCCGAGACGCCGAATGCGGCCAAGCACTGAACCCACCTGCGCAAATCGCCCATGAAACCCGGTGGATGTTCCCTGAGTTCAACTTGGAGGAATGGCGGGGCCCGGGTGACAGGAGTTGACGGACAGCCAGTGGTGAATCGGCCGACGAAGGAACGGCAGGCCCGGCCGCCCCGTGGTAGTTTCCAGAAGCCGCCCACCCCGGTCCCGATGCGATTCCACACGTACGCGAAGTTCTCCCCGGAATCCGCCGACGCGGTCGACCTCGAGCGCCTGCTCGAGCAGCTCTCGGACTTCCTGCTGCAATCCGGCTTTGCCGGCGGCCCGGCCT
>JAEUJL010000229.1 GCA_016794835.1 Gemmatimonadota bacterium
GTGAAGCGGAGAGCGGGCGATGGGACTCGAACCCACGACGTCCAGCTTGGGAAGCTGGCATTCTACCAACTGAATTACGCCCGCGTGGAAGGGTAAGGTAGGGCGGCTTTCGTCGGCTGGGTAGGGGGGAACCCTGCATGAATCCGTGCCACCTTCTGCGCCCAGCAGGGTACGCCGTGCGGCACATCACGCGCCCCCGGGGGGCGCGGCGGGTGCTGTCCCACGCCGCCGCGCCGCTGGGCTGCCCCTTATGGCACGACCTTCTGGTCGCCCAGGACGTACCGGGCAAAGAAGGCGTATTCGCGCTGCAGCTTGTCCACCATGTGCTTCGGTTCCTGCAGCCCGTGTGGCTCGCGCGGATAGAACACGAGTTCCACCGGGACCTCGTTCTTCTTGAGCCCCATGTAGAGCTCCTGTGCCTGCCCAATCGGCACGCGCGTGTCGGCCTGGCCGTGCAGGATCAGCGTCGGGGTCTTGGCATTCTTGATGTAGGTCATCGCCGACGCCTTCTCGTACTGCGCCTTCACGTCCCACGGCTCCCCGCCATAATACGCCTCGAGGAGGGTCTGCAGGTCGTTGGTGGAGTACATGGAATACATGTTGGTGAGTCCCGCGCCCACCATCACTGCCTTGAAGCGGGTCGTCTGCGACAGGGTCCACGCCGTCATGTAGCCACCGTAACTCCATCCGCCCTGGGCGAGCTTCTCCGGGTCGGCGATCCCACGCTTCACGAGCTCGTCGATGCCGGTCTGGATGTCCCGATAGTCCCCGCCGCCCCAGTCCTTCACGTTGGCCAGCATGAACTTCTCGCCGTAGCCGGAGGAGCCGCGCGGATTGGGATAAAACACCGCCCATCCCTTCCCCGCCCACACGTGGCCCGCATTGTCGTACCAGCTGGAGGGGAAGCCCTGCATCCACACGCCAGACGGACCGCCGTGGACCACCGTGACCATCGGGTACTTCTTCCCGCGCTCGTAGCCCACCGGGTAGAGCAGCACCCCCTCGATCTCCATCCCGTCGGTCGACTTCCAGCGGACGACTTCACCGGCGCCTAACGACCAGTTGGCCACGGTGGCATTGTGCGTGGTGAGGGTGCGCGGCGGCACGTCACCCGCCTCGAAGATCCCGATCTCCGGCCCGCGGTCGATCGTGGAGTAGGCGGCGGCAAAGCGGTTCCGGTCGCGCGCGTACGAGACGCCATCCGAGCCGAACAGCCCGCCCATCACGCCGGCGAACTTCGTCACCTGCCGCGGCATCCCGCCCGCCGTGGCTACCGTGAAGACCTGCGAGGTCGTGCCCGTGGTCGTCATGAACCACAGCGACTGCCCGTCAGCCGACCAGGAGGGCGTCCCCGGCTGGTAGAGGTACGCGTCCGGAATCACGATACGCGCCGCACCGCCCGCGGCCGGCATCACGGCCAGTTTCGTCTGGGCGATGATCGGCGCCGCGGCCCCGCGCGTGAGGTACGCGATCCATTGGCCGTCCGGCGACCAGCGCGCCGATTGGTCGAGCCCCGCATTCTCCGTGAGGCGACGCTGCTGTCCGCTGGCGGCGTCCACGACCCAGATGTCCGACTTGTGCATGTCGTCCGCGCGCGTCGACGGCACTGTCGTGTACGCGATCTGCCGTGAATCGGGCGACCAGTCGATGTCGAGGAGGTCGAGGTCACGAGCGACCAGCTCCTTCGCTTCCTTCGTGGCCACCGTGATGACCCAGAGGCGGTTGTGCTTCAGGTTCAGGTCGACCGTGATCGCGTCCTCCCCACCCTTCTGTCGCTTCTCCTCTTCCTCGGTCATCACGTACGGCGCCAGGTAGGCGATCCGCGAACCATCCGGTGACCACCGGTAGTCGATCACCCCGCTCTTGGAGGTCGTGAGGGCCTCGGCCTCGCCCCCAAACGGGGAGAGCAGGAAGAGCTGCGGCGCCCCGCCGCGCTCCGAGATGAAGGCCAGCCGCTGCCCATCGGGGGACCATCGCGGCGAGCGGTCCTTCTTGTCGCTGGTCGTCAGGCGGCGTGGTGCCCCACTGCCGTCCGCTGACGCGAGCCAGAGGTCCGTGTCGGACTTGTTCCCGGCCAGGTCGAACGACTCCACAACGTACGCCACGCTCTTGCCGTCAGGACTCAGTTGGACCCCCGACAGCTGCTTGAGCGCGAGGGCATCCTCAAAGGTCATGGCGCGCTTCGTCTGCGCGCCGGCCACGAACGAGAGGGTCAGGGCCACAAGGGCCGCACCACGTCGCAACATTGCGTTCACCAGGTGTGAGGTCGGGTGCAAATCTACCCCCGGTGTGACCCTTGCGCGCCACCGTCGTCTGACCCAGTGTACTAGCACACCGATACACTTATCACTGTGTTCGACGCCATCGATCCCCGCAGTCCCGTCCCCATCTACGCCCAGATCGCCACCCAGGTCCGCCTGGCCGTGGCGGCCGGGGAGATGCGCGGCGGCGACCCCCTCCCCTCCGTCCGCGCCCTCGCGGCCGACCTCCGGGTGAACCCGGCCACGGTCGTCCAGGCCTATCGCGAGCTGGCCGCGGAGGGGGTGGTCGAGATGAAGCAGGGAGCGGGCTCGTTCATCGCCGCCCTCGAGGTGGGGCAGCGACAGCGCGTCAAGCGGAGTGAGGCACGGCGGCTCGCTCGACAGTTCATCGAGACCGCATCGCGGGCCGGCATCAACGCGGCCGAGTTGCGCGCCGCCATCGACGAAGAAACCGGAGGACGCAAGTCATGAGCTTCCCGATTCACCTCGCCAACGTGAGCTGCCGGCTCGGCCGCGACTTCGCCTTGCGCGACCTCACCCTGCGGGTGCCGCTGGGCGCGGTGTACGGCCTCCTGGGCCCGAACGGCTCCGGCAAGACCACCACGATCCGGCTGATCATGGGGATGCTGCGCGCCACCGACGGATCGGTCGTCGTGGCGGGCCATGACATGCCCGATCACGCGCACCTCGCCCTGCGTTCGATCGGGTATGTCCCCGAGCG
>JAEUJL010000313.1 GCA_016794835.1 Gemmatimonadota bacterium
GCGTCTGGTGCCGTGGACCACCGCGCGGACCTGTACAGTTGGGGGGTGATGGCGTGGGAAGTGCTGGCCGGGCGACCGCCCTTTGCCGGCAGTTCGATGCAGCAGCTGTTTGTGCAGCACCTGACCGCGACCCCGGAGCCCCTCACGACCGCACGGCCGGAGGTGCCGCCAGCGCTCGCGGAGGCGGTCATGCGGTGCCTCGCCAAGAACGCATCAGACCGGTTTGCCACAGCCGACGAGTTGCTGGCCCACCTGGACCTGGCGCAGGCCTCGGGGAGCCACGCGCCGGTAGCCGCCACGTCGCACCGTGCGTGGGTCATCGGGACAGGGGTGGTCGCCGCGGCGGCCGTCGCCGGTGCGCTGCTCCTGCGCGATCGCGACGATCCATGGGGAGCGCTGCGCGCCCTTCCCATCCCGGGTGATGTGGGCGTTGCCGCCCTGTCTCCGGCCGGGACCACGGTCGCGTTCACGCGCCGCGGGACGCCCGGCGTCTGGGTCCAGCCCATCGACAGTGTGGCCGAGCGGCAGGTCAGCCGAGAGCCAACGCCCCAGGTGGGGTTTGTCGACGACACCACATTGCTCACGCTGCGGGTGCAACGCGGGAACCTCGTGCCCGCGCGCTTCGTGCACACTCGCACGAGTGCGGCCAAGGCTCCCGCATTCCCGCTCGACTCCACGGGAACCTGGAGCTGGTCCGACCCCGGGTTCATCACCCACCTCACCGTGGACACCATTGCGGCAAATCAACACGCAGTTGTTGTCTCGCGTTTGTCGTTGACGGGGATGATCGACTCCGTGCGGCAGGAGCTCGACGTGGGTGAACGCCCGGGGTACGTGGCGGGGACCGCAGGAGTCCCGGGGTACGTGCTGGCCTCGATGCTCGCGGACAGCAGCTTGCGCTTCAGCCGCCTCGAGCCCGGACGTCCGCGTCGGGTGGTTGGGGCTGTGGCCCCCAACGATTCGCTGCGGCAGAAACTCGCGAATCGCATGCGCCTGACCCTCGACGGCCGCTACGGCGACGTCTGGCTCTCGCGCGATACGATCGCCCGGTTCGACCTGCGCAAGCCGGACGCGGGGTACACCCTGAAAGTACACCCGCTCCCGGCGCCCCTGGGCGGGCGGGCGCGCACCGGCGATGCCCTCGTGCATGCCAATGATCGCGCCTCGGAGTTGTGGCGTGTCCCGATTCCCGCGGATCCGGCGCACCAGGCCAGCATGGTCAGTCGCACGCAGGGCGATGTGACCGAGGCGGCCCTCTCACCCGACCAACAGGTCATCGCCCGCGTGATACACCCACTGGGCCCAGCCACGTCGCTGTTTGTCCAGGGTGTCGAAGGAGGCCCCCTGCGATGGCTGATCCGCAGTCCGGGGAACCTCACGGGGATTCGGTGGTCGCCCGATGGTGCACACCTCGCGGTCCGGGAGACCGTACGGCGGATACCGCCACGATGGGTCATCGTCGATGTTCGCGACGGCAAGGTCACCCGCCTTGGCCCCATCAAGTCGACGTGGCCCGTCGGTGCCACACCGAGCTCGTACCCTCCGGTGTGGGCGCGCGATGGCAACGCCCTGTACGCCACCAGCCTTGACACCCTCGCGCCGGAGATCCGCCGCTTCGCGCTGGCCGAAGGGGATACCGGAACCGTCGTCTATCGCGGCACGCGGATCCCCTCGCTGCTGGACGGGTTGGCGCTGCATCCCGACGGCACATCCCTCGCTGTGGGGGGCGATGAGCTCCTGGTGATTCCGCTGGACGGGGGCCGGCCGCGTACCGTGCTTCCACTCGACACCACAGTGTATCGCGTGCCGTTCCTGTACCAGGCAAATGGGACGATTGCGTTTGCGACGGTCGATGAGGCCGCTCGCCGCACCGGAGCGGAACCAGGGCTGCGGGAGCTGTTCACCGTCAGTGACCGCGGCGGCCCCATTCGCCCCTCGGGCTCGCTACCAACCACGTGTCGCTACCACATCGGGCTACTGCGTGGCGACAGCCTCGCCACCTGCTTCAACGTGCGCCAGGTGTCGGAACGCTCGATCATGCACGCGGGTCGACACTAGCTCGGCACGCGGGGGGGGGCGTCCGGTCGTCACGAGACCCTGGCCGCGGGCGGGGTCGCGCTAGCCGTCGCGGCGGGTGGCTGGTACCGTTCCTCCCGTGAACTCCCCCAACGACCCGGTGACCGACCGGCTGCGGCGCGCCCTCTCGGATCGATACGCCGTCGAGCGCGAGGTGGGACGCGGGGGGATGGCCACGGTGTATCGCGCCCGCGACATCAAGCATGATCGCGCCGTCGCCATCAAGGTGCTCCATCCGGAACTCGCCGAGGCGGTGGGAACGGAGCGCTTCCTGCGCGAAGTACGCATCACCGCGCGCCTGAGCCATCCGCATATCCTCCCCCTGCTCGACTCCGGGGACGCCGACGGGTTGCTCTACTATGTGATGCCGTTCGTCGATGGCGAGTCCCTGCGCGAACGGATTCGGCGGGAGGGCGAACTGCCGGTGGAGGACGCGTTGCGCCTGGTGCGCGAGGCGGCCGAGGCCCTCGGTCATGCACATGCGGCCGGGATCGTGCATCGCGACATCAAGCCCGAGAACATCCTCTTGCAGGGCGGGCATGCCCTGGTCGCCGACTTCGGGATCGCCCGCGCCCTCGACGATCCCGTCCGCGGGCTCACGTCGACCGGCCTGGCCGTCGGCACGCCACTGTACATGAGTCCCGAGCAGGCGCATGGGGCGGCAGGCATCGACGGGCGAAGCGACATCTATTCATTGGCAGCTGTCGCGTGGGAACTGCTGACGGGAGAGCCACCGTGGACGGGGCCCAACGCGCTCGCGATCACCGCGCGGAAGATGAGCGAGGCGGTTCCCTCGCTGCGGACACGCCGGACGGCCGTGAGCGCGGAGGTCGAGATGGCGCTCACACGCGCCCTGGCCCCGGTCCCTGCGGATCGCTTTCGCAACACGGCGGAGTTCGCTGCCGCGCTCGCCCACGGATCGCCGGCAACGACGCGGCCCCCCGCACGCCCCCGTTCCGCCACCCCCTGGCTCGTGGCGTCGGCCGTGGCGGTCCTGGGGGTCGCCGGCTGGCTGCTGACCCGCAACCCCACCCCGGACGCGAGCCCCGCGCCAGCCCTCAACAGCCTGGCGGTGCTCCCCTTCGAGAACCTCAGCCCGGATTCCTCGCAAGCGTATTTCGCCGAGGGACTGGCCGATGAGCTGGTGACCAGCCTGTCGATGGTGGACGGGATGCGCGTCGCTGCCCGCACCTCCACGTCGGCGCTGCTCCGGCAGGGGCTCGACCTGCAGGCCATCGCCACTAAATTGGACGTGCAGGCCGTCCTCGAGGGCAGCTTGCGCATCGCGGGAGACAGCGTGCGTGTCAGCACGCGCCTGGTGCGGGTCGCGGACGGGGCGTCGATCTGGTCGCAACGATACAACCGCGGCGCCACCGATGTGTTGCGCATCCAGGAGGAAGTCGCGACCGCGATCGTCGAGGCCTTGCGCGGGCGCCTGGTGTCCGGCAACGCAGAGGCCGTGCGCAGCGGGACGACGGATCCGGAAGCGTATGACCTCTACCTGCAGGGTCGCGCGCAACGACTCCGGCAGTCCGAGCAGGCGCTGAACCGGGCCGTCGAGTTCTTCCGCGCCGCGATCGCCCGCGCCCCGGGATTCGCCCGGGCCCACGCCCTCCTCGCGGAAAGCCAGGCCGTGCAGGGGTTCTACGACTTCCAGCCACCGCGTGAAGCGTTCCCGGCCGCGCGCGACGCTGCCACGGAAGCGCTGCGGCTCGACCCGCGCAACGCGTCGGCCCAGGCGACCCTCGCCTATGTGGCACTCTATCACGAGTGGGACCTGCCGCGCGCCGAGGACGCCTTCAAGAAGGCGATCGCCCTGGACTCCAACTCGGCCATCGCGCACCAGTGGTACGGGAACTACCTCGCGGTGGCGCAACGGTGGGACGAAGCCGAAGTGGAATTGCGGACGGCGTTGCGACTCGAGCCCACCGCGGCGATCCGACACGCGGTGCTCGTGTGGGTGCAATCCATGCGAGGCGATCACGAGCGCGCGCTGGAGAGTTTCCGGAGCGCGGCACTCTTTGACTCGACCAATGCCACGACCTTCCAGTGGGGCGCGATGTCCCTCGAGGCCACGGGTCGGCTCGACGAGGCCGTGCGTGCCCTGGAATGGGCGACGACCGTCTCCAACCAGGGGGCCGTGTTTGTTGCCGGCCTGGCCAGGGCCCTCGCGTTGCGCGGGGAACGGGCCAGGGCCGAAGGGTTGCTGGAGCGCCTGCTCGCCGCACGGGTGGTGCCGGCCTACGAGGTCGCCAAGGTCTACCTGGCGTTAGGCGACCGGGCGCGCGCCCTGCAATGGCTCGATCGCGCCTTGGCGGCGCGGGCGCATTCGATGGTCTTCCTGCGGATCGACCCCCAGCTCGCTCCGCTGCGCGGGGATCCTGCCCTCGAGGCCTTGGCGCGTAAGGTCGGACTGGCGGGCACGACGGCGCCCTGACACGGGAGGGGCGCTTAGCGCCGACCGCTCGTGCGCACCGCGTCGGCCATGGGATGTGCCGCGGCGCCATCCACGTTCAGCGTTGGCTCAGGCAGGTCCCCGGACACCCCGACGGGGCACGCCGTCCGTACGAAGCGCACAGACAACACCGGAAGTGGCAACGGACGATGCGAGTCCTGGTACTGCACGAGGCGCCCCACGAGGTCATCGTCATCACGGCGAAACTGCCCCCGGACTCCGCCGAGCCGCCGGTACGTCCACCCGATG
>JAEUJL010000315.1 GCA_016794835.1 Gemmatimonadota bacterium
TCGATTGCCGATGACCTTGGCGTGACCATTGGCGACGTGATCACCTGGGACGTGCAGGGAGCGCGCGTCAACACGCGGGTCACCTCCCTGCGCGAGGTGAACTGGGCGCGCTTCGAGACCAACTTCTACGCCGTCTTCCCGACGGCCACCCTGGAGAAGGCCCCGCAAACCTTCGTGGTGCTTGCCGCCGCCCCCGAAGGCCCGACCGTCGGCCAGATCCAGCGCGACATCGTGCGGAAGTACCCGAATGTCGCGGGCCTCGACCTCTCCCTCGTGCGAAAGACGATCAACGAGATCTCGTCGCGCGCCACGGTGGCGATCCGCTTCCTGACCCTCTTCTCGCTGGCGATGGGGATTCCGGTGCTCTTCTCGGCCGTGGCGGCCACCCGACGCGAACGCGTGCGGGAAGGCGTGCTGCTCAAGACCCTTGGTGCCACCCGTCAGCAGATCGGTCGCATCCTCTTCTCCGAGTATGCCCTGCTGGGTGTGCTCGGGTCGCTCACCGGGATGGTGCTGTCGATCGGCGGGGCGTGGGCCATCATGCGCTGGGTGTTCGAACGCCCGTTCGAGCCCGCGCTCGGCGCGGCAGCCGGCATTGCCCTGGCCATGCTCGGGATGGCCGTGGGGATCGCGTTCCTCTCGGGACGCGACGTGTTCAAGGAGACGGCGATGGCGGCGCTGCGGGAATAGCAGCGCCGTCCGTCAGTTCAGGCGGACCACCCAGAGCCGTGCGCCCGGCGACGTCATGGGACTGCCACCCGGGTTGCGCAGGTTCACGTTGACGGGCCCCGCCCCACCGTTGAGTCGGTGCGTGTAGTAGTTCCCGGACCCCGACAGGACGGGCGAGGTGAAGCTCCCCGGGAATGCGTTAAGCAGGAGAGGGTAGGTGTTGTTGTTCACCCCCTTCATGGCGTCCGCGAGGTCCCAGCTGGTGTAAAGGAACTTCGGGTCCAACCCCGGGATGGTGCGATTCTCGGCGTAGTTCGCGACCAGCCAGCCCCCGATGATCTCATCGAACGGAGCGCCGGTGCGCAGCATGAGGTTGGTGATGTCGGTCTCTGGGCCGGCGGCCAACTTGCGGAAGAAGGCGCGCGCGTTGCCACCCGAGTACCGATCGGCGGCATAACGCACGAGGGCCCACGCGGCGCCACGATGCGCCAGCTGGTCGCGGGCGCGATCCGAGGTCGGGGAAGCCGTGTCCGGCCGGAGCATCCACAACCGGAAGCGGGTCAGGTTCTGGCGATAGAAGGCCAGGTAGTCATTCTGGTTGGACTGCGAGGGATTGATGTCGCTCGTGCGAAGCGTCTGGAAATCCCCAAAGCCGCTGATCGTGCGGCCCACGGCCTCCTCGGCAAAGTGCGACAGCGCCTCGTTGAGCCACGGGGTCTCGAACGCCTTCACCGCCGGGTTGTACTGGCGGACCCCCTGGTTGATCATGTGCTGGAACTCGTGCGCGATCGTGCCGCGGCTCACCTGTCGCACGCCGGCCGTCGTCCGCGCATTCCCGTTGATCGAGCCCGTCGGGTCCGGGGCGAGGAGGTAGAAGATCTCCTGCTCGTTGGTCTGGTTGCGGCAATCGTTGGTGCTCGGGTAGTCCGAGCGCTTGAGCAGGTCGCCGCCGAAGAAGAAGCCGCCCACGATCCCGCCGCCACCCGGTGGAGTGAGCTTGTTCACTTCCGGCGTGTAGACGATGCTGATGCGCGCGTCGTTGTTGATGTCGGTGGGCGCCCCGAACCACAGCGTGTCGGCCGCGTAGATCTTGGCATCGAACTCCTGGCCGATCTCCGTGTAGTCGGTCGCGCTCATCCGCCCGGTGGGGGAGGCGACGTCTTCCATCAGCGTCGCGCGCGCCGACACGGCCTTCACCACCGCGCGGATCGAGATGAAATCCTTGCAGATCGCCTTGCCCGGGTTGAGGTTCGGGACGCGGATGGCCACCGTGTCGCCGACGCCCGCGACCGCCGCCGCGGCGACCGAGCGCAGCGCGCCATCGCGCGACGCCCCCGCCGGACGTGACTGCATGTAGTCGAGCGCCTCGGTCGTCACCTTCCGCTCGAACTCCCGCAGACGCTGCTCAACGCCGTCCCGGTAGTCGATGGCCTGGACCGCGGCGATGTCACGGGGATCGCGCAACCCGTACAGGTCGGTGTTCACACGGGCGGACGCCCCGGTCCCCGACAGCGAGAACGAATAGGCCAGGGTGTCGTCCTGCTTGGCCTGCGCGTTCCCCACGATGAAGAGGTAGTCCTGCGTTGCCGTGGCCGCTGGGATGACCGCGCACCCGAACGCCGTCGCCCCGCGGAGCCGACGCACCTCGCCGGGCGCATAGGCGGACTGGCCACTGCATGGGTTCGCGTCCACTTCGTAGGTCAACGACGCCGCGGCGGAGCCGGAGCGGCCGGTGATCGTCGTGGATCCCACCGCACGACCGGTCACGTAGCCGGCGGCAGAGACGGTGGCCACCGCGGAGTTGGAGGACGACCAGGTGACGGCGGCCCCCTGCACGGTCTGGCCATTGCCGTCGATCACCCGTGCCGTGAAGAGCACGGAGTCTCCCACGAGGCCAAAGCTCGCCGCGGACGACAGGTTGAGCGTGGTCACCCCCGCGTCGGGACCCGAGCCATCCGACTTGCAGGCAGCGGCCGCCAGGGCGACCAGCAGCAGGTTACGACGAGAGCGCATGCGTCCTGTGGGTAGGGTACCAGGGGTGACACGTCGACGCGGCTCGTACCCCGCCCCGATCGTAAGGTGCCGATGGCCTAGCGGGCGGGTTCCATCCGGAAGAAGTCGAGCCCGGCCGCCTGCTGCCCGAGCTCCAGGGTGGCGACGCTTCGACGGGCCGCCAGGTCAAAGACCTCGAGGATTCCGGCCTCGGAGCCCCGGCCCTCCTCGGTCACAAAGGCGTAGCGGTTATCCGGGGAAATCACCACGCCGTGCACCACGCCCTTGAAGGTCGGGAGGGTGACGACCTCCGTGCCGCCGGCCGTCTCGTAGATCGTGATCGACTTCGCCCGCTTGTTGGTCGCCACCAGCAGCTTGCCATCGGGAGAGACGGCGAGGTTGTAGACCCCGTCCTTGGCGTCCCAGCGCCGCGTCATCTTCCAGGTGGCGAAGTCGATCTCGACGATCTCGTTCGACTTGTTGCACGCCACGTACACCTTGTCGCCGCGCGCCGATGGCTGCGCCCAGGTGGGCGAGCACTGCACCGAGCTGGCCATCGACATGACGCTGTCGTGGGACATCCCGGCGGTGGAGTGCCCCGCGTGGCTCATCGCCCCCGGCGCACCCGTCATCCCCATCTCGCCGCCACGCTTAAGCAGGAAATGGCGCGATACCTCAAGGGTCCGGGTGTCGATCTCCGTCAGCATGTCGTCCATCATGCACGCGGAGTACTGGTGCGTCCCCGCGGCATTGATGCGCGAGCCGTGCGGCATGGTGCAGGTCGTGATCCGGGCAATCTCGACCATCTCATCGGTCGAGACCACGGAGACGGAGCTCGGCACCATCTCGCCATGGAGGTTGAAGTTCACCACGAAGGCCAGTGAGCCGTCCGGGGTGATCTGCACCGTGGCCGGGAACAGCCCCAGCGTGGCGCGGCCCGCGACGGAGTCCTTCGCCGTGCTGTACTTCCAGAAGGTCCCGTACGGCGTGCCGTGGGCGATCGAGATGTAGTACCACTTGCCGTCGGGGCTGACCGCCACCCCGTGTGGCCCGTTGATCTCGGTGGGCATCATCCCCACGCGCTGTTCGCGCTCGATGCGTATCCCGCGGGGGCCGAATCGGACCAGCGCCGCCTGGTCGGCCGATTCCGCCACCGTGAACAGGAGGTAGTCCTGGGTGGGGGGCAGCGGGGCCGCAGCCGCCGCGGGGGCCGCCTGCACCGGAGCAGCAGGGGCCGGGGTTGTCGACGGGGATGGCGCCGCCGTGACACACGCGGCGGCGCCTAGGGCGAACAGGGGTCGGAGCGACGGCATGCGGACGCGGGAAGCAGGTGGCAGAAAGCTCGCAGCCCCCTGAGGGCCGGGGTAGTGCCTACTTCCCTGACCGGAGGGTGAAGCTGCCACCGAACCGCACGGTGGTGACGTCCTCAGGCACGGAGTACAGCTCCCCGGTCAGCGCGAACCGCGGGGAAAGGCGGTAGGCACCACCAGCGAAGGCCGCCAGGCGGGTCAGCGAGACCTCGAGGCGGGTGTCGTCCACATTGTTGAGCGCGTCGACATAGCCGACCTCGAACTCCGGGGACAGCGCCGTCACCCCCGCGCCCAGGTAGGAGCTGAACTTCGAGGCGCGGGTCCCGAAGGAGAGCATCGCCTCGCCCCCGACCATGTTGGGCTTGTAGGTGTCATCCGACGGCTTGAACGCGTAGCAGTTCCCGGTGGGTTGGTTGCTCTGGATAACATCCTTCGAGCAGGTGATGGGCCCCCCAACCTGCCCCAGGGTCGTGTGCCCGCGCAGTCCCAGGGCAATGGACGAGGTCATCGACCGCGTGTAGCTCAACGCCAGCGAGAGGAGGTTCGGCGTCGCATCCATCACGGTGATCGGCGGGAGGTACATCGCCTCCACGGCAAAGCCGCCGCCCAGGCCAATCGCCACGCGAGGCCGGGGGAAGATCGGGGACAGCTCGGTGTTCTCGGTCTTGTTGTTGTTGTAGCACTTCTCCGGCCGCGTGATCTCCGCGCTCGGCGACGGCACGTAGGTCACGTCGAACGACACGCGAATTTCACCCGAGCGGAGGGCGCCCGCATTGCCCGACGGCGAGAAGGCAATCGGGGCGGCGAAGAACGCCATCATCTTCGCCTCGTTGCTGTCCTCGCCCGGCTTGCACACCCCCTGGGCACGCGCCACCTGCGACACCACGGCAACCAACACGATCGAACGGACGATGGACATGGGATTTCCTGGAAGGGGAATGGTGCGCGCTACGGGGAGCTCGAGCCTGCTGACACCACGACACGGGACGCCGGCATTGCCCTACCGGATCGTGAAGGTCGCGCGGACCACCGCCGTCACATCCTTCTCGATCGACGACACGTCGTTGATGCCGTAGTCGGACACCTCGGTCGAGAACCGCGGGGTGATCTGGAAGACCCCCATCCGGGCATCGCGCACCGCCCCGATCGTGCCGCCGGTGCTGCGCACGATGGCCTCGGCGCGTTGGCGCGCGTCCTTGGTGGCTTCCTCGAGCAGCGTGGTGCGGATCTCGCCGAGCTTGGTGTAGAGGTACTCGGGGGACTGGGGAGCCACGGGGATCCCCTCCGCAATCAGGGCACCGACCCGCAGGGACGTGCGGGTGATCCCATCGACGTCCGCGCTTCGCACCTCAATCAACTGGGACACGCGGCTCGCGATGATCCGGCCCGTCTCCCGTCCCTCCGGGGTGATCTCGGGCACCCCCGTCGCCTCGACCGGCTTCACAGTGAGCTGCGAGTCGGGGATCCCCTCCGTCTTGAGGAACGCGCGCACACGATCCACCCCGCGCGTCAGTTCCTGCGAGGCGGCCGCGAGCGACGAGGATTGCACTGAAACCGAGAGGCGCCACACCGCGAAGTCGGAGCGAATCGAGCGGCGCGCCGAACCCGTGACGGCAACCTCCTCGTTGCCGCGGCGGATGTCCTTGAGCGACTGCGAAATCGCGAGGAGCCCGATGACGAGGCCAACAGCGAGGGCGCCGAGGCCGAACAGGTGCTGGGAGCGGCGATCTTCCATGGGCACAGAATAGGGGAGAAAAGGGTGAGAAGGGAGAGGCCCGGCTTCCCACGGGGCCGCGCGCGTGGGTGCCGCCGTAAGGTGGCGGCAAGGGATCCAAGGGGCGTCGGTGCGCGCCTCAACTCATCGGGCGGGAAAAACCTCTCGCGGGGCTCGCCGGCCGGTGCGCCAGTGCGCATTTTCGCCCGATGATCCAGAGCCTCTCGATACGCGCCCTTGCCGTCCTGGCCACCGTGGTGGCCTGCTCCTCGCCCAGTCCCGACGGTTTTGTCGTCACCAACGCCCGTCTCATCGACGGGACGGGGGCCCCGGCCCGCACGGCGTCGGTCCGCATTCGTGGCGACTCCATCCTTGAAGTCGGCGACCTGAAGCCCCAAGGGAATGAAGCAGTCGTTGACGCTGGCGGGCTCGTCCTTGCCCCCGGATTCATCGACACCCACTCACACGCGGACGGTGACCTGCGGGAAGACACCACGGCGCTCGGCGCCGTCTCGCAGGGGATCACCACGATCATTGGCGGGCAGGATGGTGGTTCGCATCCGGATGTCGGGGCCTTCCTCAGCGAGTTGGAGGCACGCCCGGTACCGGTGAACGTGGCGACCTACGTGGGGCACGGCACCATCCGCATGCGGGCCATGGGCGAGGACTTCCGCCGGGTAGCGACGGCGGCCGAGGTGGACTCGATGCGTCGCCTGCTTCGCGCCGCGCTCGATGCCGGGGCGCTGGGCCTGTCGACCGGGCTGGAATACGACCCCGGCATCTACTCGAGCACCGATGAGGTGCTGGCCCTGGCCAAGGACGTCGCGGCCGCCGGCGGGCGCTACATCTCGCACATCCGGTCCGAGGACTACGCCTTCTGGAAGGCGATCGACGAGATCATCAGGATCGGCCGCGAGGCCCGCCTCCCGGTGCAGATCTCCCACGCGAAGCTGGCCATGCGGGACCTCTGGGGACGCGCGGATTCCCTGGTGCGCATCCTGGAGGCCGCGCGCGCCGACGGGGTCGACATCACCGCGGACATCTACCCCTACCTGTACTGGCAGTCGACGCTCACCGTGCTGTTCCCGAAGCGTGATTTCGAGAACCGGGCATCGGCTAACTTCGCGCTGACGCAAACCACGACGCCTGGTGGGCTGCGCCTCGCCGTCTACCTCCCCAAGCCGGAATACCAGGGCAAGACCCTCGCCGAGATCGCGACGCTCCGGGGCGTGGACTCCGTCACCGCGCTGATCGACCTGATCCGGGACGCCGAGCGGATGCGCAAGGAGGCCCAGCCGGAGTTCATCGAGGGCAAGACGGTGGAGAGCATCATTGCCACCAGCATGGTGGAGGAGGACGTCGCCGCGATCATGCGATGGCCGTTCACGAATTTCTGCACCGACGGCTCGTTCACCGGGAGCCACCCGAGGGGATTCGGGTCGTTCCCGCGCATCCTGGGGAAGTACGTGCGCGGCGAAGGGGTGATGTCGCTGGAAGAGGCGGTGCGACGCGGCACGTCGCTCGCGGCGCGCAACATGGGGATCCCGGACCGCGGCACGTTGGCGCCAGGGATGAAGGCGGACCTGGTCCTGCTCGACCCCGCCGCTGTCATCGACCGTGCCACCCCCGACACGCCGCACGAGACCTCACCGGGGATCCAGCGGGTGTGGGTCAACGGCCGCGAGGTGTTTGCCGGAGGAAGGGCCACGGGCGTTGCGGCCGGCCGTGTGATCAAGCGGCGTTAGGCGGGACGCGGGACGCGGGGCGCGGGACGGGCGCCCAGCGACCTAACCGCGGCCGACCGCCATCCGCAGGTCATCCAGCAGGTCCTGCGGATCCTCGAGCCCGATCGACAGGCGCAACAGGTTGGGCGGGGTCGGCGATTCGGGCCCCTCGATGCTGTGGCGGTGCTCGATCAGGCTTTCCACGCCGCCTAACGAGGTCGCCCGCGTGAAGAGGCGCACGCGGCCGGTGACCGCGAGGGCCTCCGCGGCCCCGCCCTTCACCTGGATCGAGATCATCCCCCCGAACATCCGCATCTGCCGGCGCGCGATCGCATGGCCGGGATGCCGCTCCAGGCCGGGATAGTGCACCGCCTCCAGCGCCGGATGGCCCTCCAGCCCGCGCGCCACAGACTCGGCGTTGCTGCTGTGCCGCTGCACCCGGCATTCCATCGACGCGATCCCGCGGTGGATCAGCCAGGCGTCGAAGGCGGACGGCACCGCGCCCATGGTGGCCTGCAGCATCCGCACACGCTCCCACCACGCCCCACGCGTCCTCGCCACCAGCGCCCCGCCCAACACGTCGGAGTGCCCGCCGTGGTACTTCGTCGTGGAGTACATCGCCACGTCGGCGCCCAGCTCGAGCACCCGCTGGCCGAACGGGGTCCCCCACGTGTTGTCCACCGCGAAGAGCGCCCCCGCGGCGTGGGCGATCTCCGCCAGCGCCGAGAGGTCGCTCACCGCGACGGTGGGGTTGCTGGGGGATTCGGCCCAGAGCAGTCGCGTCGTCGGGCGCACGGCCGCGCGCACCGCGTCCAGGTCGGTCGTGTCAACGATGGAATGCTCCAGCCCCCACGGCGCAAACACCTGCCCCAGCAACTTCTTCACGCCGTAGTACACCTCACGGGGGCAGATCACGTGGTCGCCCGGGCGCAACGCCTGCAACAGGGCACTAGTCGCCGCCAGCCCCGAGGAAAACGCGGCCGCATCCTCGCCGCCGTCGAGCGCCGCGAGGGCCCCCTCGAGCGCGGTCCGGTTGGGCGCCTTCTCCCGCGAGTAGATGTAGCCGCTGGTGAACGTCCCATCCGGCTCACGCAGGAACGTGGTGCTGAGGGTGATCGGCTCGGCGATCGCCCCCGTGACGGGATCCGGCGCGTGACCGGCCCGCACGGCGATCGTGGCCGGTCGAGCGGTGGGAGGTGTGGTCATGTCGGCGGGCGTGTGGTATTCAGCAACCTAGACCCTCCCCCCGGGGAACGGAACGCCATAACGTGGTGCGGGTCCCATCTCCCATGCTGTCCCTCGTCGCGTCCCTCCTCCTGCAACCTGACGTCGGCGCCCGCCTGCACCAGGCGGTCGACTCGCTGGCGGTGCGGCGCAGCGCGGCCCGGGCGCAAGTCGAGTTCGAGGGGCAGCGGCGCCAGCGTCTTCCCGTCGGATGGGGCGTGGGTGGGAGATGCGACGTCCGCGTCGGGCGGTTCTGCTACTGGCACGACGAGTCGTTACCGCGCGGCCCGCAGGAACCGGCGACCATTCCGCCCCTCCGGGCGCAATTGCTCACGAAGCTCGAGGACGCCGCCGCGCGACTCCCCGGCGACCCCTGGATCGTGGGGCAACGGGTGCGGTACCTGGTGGAGTCCGGGGA
>JAEUJL010000328.1 GCA_016794835.1 Gemmatimonadota bacterium
GGGGTCGCCGTGGGGAGCACCGCGTAGTAGTGCGTCGTCTCCACCTCGAACATCGCGTTGATCACCGGCTCGAGCACCCGCCATTGGTCCAGCCGCATGCAGTCGACGACGACCAGCGCGACGCGACGGTCGCGTTGCAGCACGGGCAGGACGAACTCGGGGACGACATCGATCGACAGCGGTGGCCGGTCGCCGTCGAGGTTCTTGAGCCAGGCCGGGTAGGCCCGGGCCATGAACGCCGCGAACTCGCGGTGCATGTCGGGATAGAGGCCGCGCAGCGATTCATACAGCCCGGTTTCCCCGGCCGCCGTGAGGTCCACGTCCCACCGCATCAGTTCGTCGAAACGCTCGATCCAGCCGCGCCAGTCCAGGTGGGGGCTCCGCTCGAGTTCCAGCGCGCGGAACCGCTCCACGAACGCCCGCGCCACGGCTTGCTGGCGGATGCGCGGCCCCTCCAGCACCTTCGTCACCACGGACAGGACCTGCCGCGGGCTGACCGGCTTGACGAGGTAGTCCCGCACATCCGCACCTAACGCTTCGCGCAGGGTGCTGTCGTCCTCCGACTTGGTGATCATCACCACCGGCATCGCCGGCGCGAGCTCCCGGACATCGCGAAAGGCGTCCAGCCCCCGTCGCCCCGGCATCTGCTCGTCCAGGAGCAACAGGTCGTACGAGCGGCGCCGCAACATCTCCACGGCATCGTCGGCATTCCGCGCCATGGACACGTCGAACCCCTTGTCCACCAGGAACAGGCGATGGGGTTCGAGCAGGTCAGCCTCGTCGTCCACCCACAACACGGCGCGGGACGGCGGGCCGAGCTTGGGGAGCGGCGGCATATGATCGAATGTAGGGTCGGAGGCTGTGTTTGCCGAGTGGGCGATCCCCGGTAGATTGCGCCGGGTGATCGGCCTCCCTCGATATGCGCTTGCGCCCCCAACGTTCCGCTTCCGGGCGGCCATGTCGGTGGCCGATCGGCTCCCGCTCGGCGGGGAGCGCGAGGTGGCCCTGGCGAGCTGGATGACCGCCCGGCTCCTCTGGGACCTGGGCGACGCATCGTCCGCCGGCGAGCGCCTTCGTGCGCACGCGACCGCCATGCGACAGTGGGGACAAGCCCTGGCCCTTCCCGCGCCGGCCCGCGCCGCGTTCACGCAGGTGCTCGACGCCGCCGCGCGCGGCGACCGCGCCGAGGCCCTCGCCGCCTGGCAGCGGTTGCTGGCCCTGGCGTCCCGCGCCGTCGACGCCGCCTTCCGCCCCGAACGTCGCGCCATCGAGGACCGGCTCGCCCCCCGCCCGGATGCCTAACGAATCCCCCCGCCCCCGTCCCTTCGACGCCGCGGCCTGGCTCGCGCGCCTCGACACGGCCGGTGCCGCCGATGACACCGTCTCCACCGGATTCCCGAGCGTGGACACCCGCCTCGCCGGCGGGCCGCGCCGCGGGGACCTCGTCGTGCTCTGCGGGGACGCCGGCGTCGGCAAGAGTGCGTTCACCATGGCGGTCGCCCTCCGCGCCGCCGAAGCTGGCCACGAGGTCGCCTTCTTCTCCGGCGAGGCCGACACCGAGCGGCTCATCGAGCGCGCCCTCGGGATCCTCTCGAAGACCGCCGCCGACACCCTCCGGCGTGGCGACCTGGACGAGGAGACCCATGCCCGCGTTGGCGCCGCCGTCCTGCGACTCCGCGACCACTCGCCCCTCTTCTCCTTCGTCCCGCCCAACGGCGTCGGGGGGCTGTCCGACCTCCTGATCGACCAACTCGGGATCGGGCTCGTCATCATCGACCCGATCGAGTCGCTGGCCACCGGCCGGGCCACACGGGACGAGGAACTCGCCCACGTCGTGCGCGAACTGAAGGCGATGGCCGTGCGGCGACGCTGCACGGTGCTCGTCACCACCCAGCTGGCGCGCCCCGTGCGCGATCGCGCGGACCCCCGGCCGCAGCTCGACGACCTCGGGGCCCTGGGCGCCCTCACGCAACACGCCGATGTGGTCCTCGGGCTCTACCGCGAGGAGCTGTACCACGCCGCCTCCGACATCGACGGCGCGGCCGAGCTGCACCTGCTCAAGCACCGGACCGGCTCGTTAGGTTGGGTCGACCTCTACCTCTACAAGCGCTGGCTGCGCTTCGAGGACATGGTCGAGGGCTGAGCACGCCCGCGCCCAGGCGACGCACCGCCACCAGCGGGCGTCTGCCGCCTGCCGTCTCGCCGTGTAACTTCCTCCCCTCCCCATCCCGCTCGACGCATGGCTGGTCACAGTAAGTGGAAGCAAATCAAGCACTACAAGGCGGCCACCGATGCCAAGCGTGGCGCCATGTTCACCAAGCTCATCCGCGAAATCACCGTTGCGGCCAAGCAGGGCGGCGGCGACCCGGGGGGCAACCCCCGCCTGCGCACGGCGATCGACACCGCCAAGGCCGCGTCGATGCCCAAGGACAACATCGAGCGGGCCGTCAAGAAGGGCACCGGTGAGCTCGAGGGGGTCGACTACGTCGAGGTGCTGTACGAGGCCTTCGGCCCGGGCGGGGTGGCGCTCATGATCCACGCCCTCACCGACAATGCCACCCGCACGGTGGCCGAGGTTCGCCACAAGCTCTCGCGTGGCGGCGGAAACATGGGGGCCACCAACTCGGTCTCGTGGATGTTCGAACGGAAGGGCCAGCTCTACCTCGACGCCACGAAGTACCAGGAAGACCCGACCCTCGAGGCCGCGCTGGAAGCGGGCGCCTCCGACTTCGCCCGCGAGGATGACCAGTTCGTCGTCTCCACCGAGGTCCCCGCCTTCCACATCGTGAAGACGGCGCTCGAGGCCAAGGGGATCGTCCCCACCGAGTCCGAGATCGCCTGGATCCCCAAGCAGACCGTCCGGGTGGAAGGGGGCGATGCCCAATCACTCATCAAGCTCATCGAGGCGCTCGAGGAGCTGGATGACGTCCAGAAGGTCGACGCGAACTTCGACATGGACGTGTCGGAGCTCGCGGCCACGGACTGACGAACGCGTGCTCATCCTCGGCGTCGACCCAGGTACGGCCGTCACCGGGTATGGGCTCGTTCGCCTCGGCGACCGCGCGACCCCACGGCTCGTGGAGTGCGGGGTCATCCGGACGCGGGCGCAGGATCCCCTGGCCCCGCGCCTGCTCGAGATCTCGACGGCCCTGCGCGACATCATCGACCGGTGCCGGCCGGATGCGATGGCCGTCGAGGACATCTTCTACGCGCGCAATGTCCGGACGACCGTGGTCCTGGGGCACGCGCGCGGGGTCATCCTCCTGGCCGGCGCGCAGGCGGGGCTCGACGTGCACGAGTTTCCCCCGGCCGAGATCAAGAAGGCGGTGACCGGGACCGGGAGTGCCACCAAGGAGCAGGTGCAATTCATGGTCGCGCGCCTGCTGCGGCTCGCATCGCCACCCTCCCCCGCGGACGCCTCCGACGCCGTAGCCGTGGCCCTCACCCTGTCCATGCGCGTGCACCTGCTCCCCGCGCGCGACGCGCGGCGCACCGCGGCGGGCGCCGCATGCTGACCCTCGTCGCTGGTACCCTGGTCTCTCGCGAGCTGGACCGGGCCGAGGTCATGACCGCGGGCGGGGTCGGGTACGCGCTCCACATCCCGCTGGGGACCTTCGAGGCGCTTCCCCGAGTTGGGGAAAAGGTCACCCTGCACACGCACCTCGTCGTGCGCGAGGACGAGTGGCAGCTCTATGGCTTCGCCACGCCGTTCGAGCGTCGGGTCTTCCAGCGGCTCCTCGGAGCCACCGGCGTGGGCCCGGCCCTCGCCCTGGGGATGCTCTCCACCCTCTCTCCCGAGCGGGTCGTCCGTGCCCTCAAGGAGAAGGACCTCGCCACGCTGCAGCAGGTGCCACGGGTGGGGCGCAAGAAGGCCGAGCAGATGATCCTGGACCTCTCGGAGAAGCTCGCCGACCTGGTCGCGGGTGGGAGCGCGGGCTCGCGTCCCGAGGGGGCCGGGGCGGACGACGCCATCCGGGCCCTGGTCGCCCTGGGGTACTCGACCCAGGACGCCGAGAAGGGGGTTCGCCATGCACTGGATGCGGCCGCCCCCGGGGCGAGCGCGCCGGAGCTGATCCGGCAGGCGCTCGCCCACATCGCCCGCAAGTAGCACCGTTAGGCGGCCCGCGCGGGCGCCACCCTTGAGAAGTGCGGCGCACGCTCCAGATTGCCGCAGCCACTTCCCCTCACCCCCGTTCGGCATGCCCGCGCAACGCGCCGCCACGTTCACCGAAAGTGTCATCCGGGAAATGACCCGGGTCGCCGCCCAGTACGGCGCGATCAACCTCGCCCAGGGCTTTCCCGACTTCCCGATGCCCGCCCCAATGAAGGAGGCGGCGTGCGCGGCCATCAACGGCGACATCAACCAGTACGCCGTCACGTGGGGCGCGCCGGCGCTCCGGGTCGCGATCGCCGAGAAGTACCATCGGTGGTACGACATGCCGGTGGATCCGGATCGCGAGCTGACGGTCACCTGCGGGGCGACCGAGGCGATGGCCGCCGTCTTCCTCGCCCTGATCGATCCGGGGGACGAAGTGATCGTGTTCGAGCCGTTCTACGAGAACTACGGCCCGGACGCCATCCTCGCCGGCGCCAAGCCGGTCTTCGTGCCCCTCGAGTGGCCGGACTGGCGCTTCGACCCCGATCGCCTGCGCGCCGCCTTCAGCAATCGCACGAAGGCCATCGTCATCAACACGCCGCACAATCCCACCGGCAAGGTGTTCAGCCGCGAGGAGCTCACGCTCATCGCCGACCTCTGCCAGCAGCACGACGTGTGGGCGATCACCGACGAGATCTACGAGCACATTCGGTACCACGGGTCCCATCACGTGCTGGCCACCTTCCCGGGGATGCGCGAGCGCACCATCACCATCTCGGGGCTCTCCAAGACGTTCAGCTGCACGGGATGGCGGCTCGGCTTTGCCATCGCCCCGCCGCGGGAGAGCGTGGCGATCCGCAAGGTGCACGACTTCCTGACCGTGGGTGCCCCCGCGCCGCTGCAGCAGGCCGCGGCCGTCGGGATGGCCTTTGATGTGGACTACTACAACCACATGGCCCAGGACTACCTGCGCCGTCGGGACCGGTTGTGCGGGCCCCTCGCGCAGGCAGGCTTCAAGTTCACGCCGCCGGACGGCGCGTATTACATCCTCGCCGACTATTCCGCGTTCAGCGATCGCGGCGACACCGAGTTCGCCATGTGGCTCACGCGCGAGGCAGGCATTGCCACCGTCCCGGGGTCCAGCTTCCACTCGCCCGGGGCCACCGTCCCACGCTACATCCGGTTTGTCTTCTGCAAGAAGGACGACACGCTGGACGCGGCCGCCGAGCGCCTGCTCAAGTTACCGGCGTTGGCCTGAGCACCCGGACACTCCCCGGCGTCACGCGAGGCGCCGGGGCCCGCAGGAGGCGCCGCTCGAATTCCTCGGGCGGCACGGCCCGCGAGAAGAAGTACCCCTGCCCGAGCTCGCACCCGAGGGCCGTCAGCCCGTCGCGCTGCTCCAGGCGCTCGATCCCCTCGGCGATCGTCTCGATCCCCAGCGTCTGCCCCAGCGCAATGATCGCGCGCGCGAGGACCGGGTCCCGGTTCGCCACGGCCACCGAGTCCACAAAGGTGCGGTCGATCTTGAGCACGTCGATCGGGAACTGCTGCAGGTACCCCAACGACGAATAGCCGACGCCGAAGTCGTCGATGGCCAGCTTGACCCCCAGGGCCTTGAGCTCGCGCAGTGTCTCCAGCGTCTCCTCGGAGCGCCGCATCAGCACACTCTCGGTGATCTCCAGGGTCAGCGCACCGGGTGCGAGGGCGCTGTCGCGCAGCGCGTGCCCGACGTCGGCCACGAGCGCCGGCTCCTGGAAGTGCCGCCCCGACAGGTTCACCGAGAGCCGCAGCTCCGCCGCCCGCGCGGCCGTCTTGCGCCACGTGGCC
>JAEUJL010000421.1 GCA_016794835.1 Gemmatimonadota bacterium
GCGTTCGCCTGCCTCCTTCCACTCGTCGCGACCGCACAGGCCGGGCTGCAGCCCGCCGACCTGCACAAGCTCAAGGCGGTGGGTGATGTCCAGCTCTCCCCGGACGGTCGGCAGGTGGTGTACAGCGTCACGCATTCCGACGGGCCGGGTCGGCCGACCTCCGAGGTGCGCGTCCTCGATGTGACCAGCGGGAGCTCGCGCCCCTTTGGCGCGGCCGGCGAAGGAGTGTCTGGCGCGCGGTGGTCCCCCCAGGGGGACCGGATCGCGTACTTCGGGCGCGAGGGGGAGAAGTTCGGCCTGATCGTCGCGCGGGCCGACGGGTCCGGGGCGCGGTTCGTGGCGGACGTGCTGGGGACCAACCATCCGCTGCCGACATCCGGCGAGCGCATGGCCTGGTCGCCCGACGGCCGGCAGGTGGCCTTTGTCTCGGCGACCCCCGGCCCCGAGGCCGATGCCAACGGGGATCCGATGGTGATCACCCGCTATCTCTACAAGCCGACAGCGGGCGAGGGGCTCACGCGCTTCAACGACAACCGCCGCCTGCACATCTTCGTGGCCGACGTGGCCACGGGCCAGGTGCGCCAGCTCACGGACGGCGTGTACTACGAACACTCACTGGACTGGTCGCCGCGGGGTGACGAGATCCTGTTCGTGTCCAACCGCGAGCCGGACCCCGACCGCTTCTTCAACTATGACATCTTCGCCGTGCGCGTCGCCGACGGGGTCGTGCGTCGCCTGACGGAGACGAAGAGCGCCGAGTACAACCCGACCTGGTCCCCGGACGGTCGGCGGATCGCGTACCTGGGGACGAAGCGGGACCTCACCTCGTCGGAGACGACGATGGAGGACACGCATGTGTGGGTGATGAACGCCGACGGCACCAACCGGCAGGAGGTGGTGCGACTGGACAACCGGCAGGGGGCGCCCCAGTGGTCCGGTGACGGGCGGTGGCTCTACTTCACCATGCAGGACCACGGGAACGTGCATCTCTACCGGCAGGATCCCTCGGACGGCCAGGCAGCGCGTGTGCTCTCGGACTGGGGCACGGTGGGCGCCTGGTCCCTGGGCGGCGATGGCGTGGTGGCCTATGCCTACACGAGCCCTGCGCATCCGGCCGAGCTGTACGTGCGCGCCCGCACCGGCGGCCCCCGCCGGCTCACCCAGCTGAACACCGAGCTGCTGGCGACCCGCACCCTCGGCCGCGTCGACTCCTTCACCGTCCGCTCCATCGGCGGGCGTGAGGTCCAGTCGTTCCTCACGATGCCCGTGTCCACGCGCCCGGGGGCCCGCGCGCCGCTCATCGCCCTCATCCACGGGGGACCCCACGGGCAGCAGGGCCCGGCGTTCAACGCGAGTGCCCAGGTCTACGCCTCGCGGGGATACGGGGTCCTGATGGTGAACTATCGCGGCTCCACGGGCTACGGGCAGTCCCATGCGGATGCGATCTTCGGGGACCAGAACGGGGCGGAAGCCCAGGACATCCTCGTCGCCCTCGACAGCGCGCTGGTCCGGTATCCATGGATCGACGCGGCGCGCCTCGGCGTGGAGGGCGGGAGTTACGGTGGGCAGCTCGCCAACTGGCTGGTGACGCGCACGACGCGGTTCAAGGCCGCGATCCCGCGCGCATCGATCTCGAACCTGGTCTCGTTCAACTACACGGCGTACTACCACGACTACCTCGCCGTGGAGTTCGGGGCCTTTCCGCACCAGAAGGGGTTGATGGACACCCTCTGGGCGCGCTCGCCGCTCCGGTATGTGGACCGCGTGAAGACGCCGACGATGCTGGTGCACGGGGAGAACGACAATGACGTGCCCATCGCGGAGGCGGAGCAGTTCTACATCGCGCTGCGGGACGTGGGGACGGAGGCGGTGATGGTGCGCTATCCGCGGGAGGGGCACGGATTGCGCGAGACGAAACACCTCGTCGACGTCTTGGAGCGGTCGATGCGGTGGTACGAGCGCTGGTTCCAGGTGCAATAGGACTGGCGGCCGTTGCGCGCCGCGGCCAGGTGGCGCGTCTCACATCGCTACGATGTCATCACTCCCACGCCCCATCTCCCATGGCTGAACCCAAGACGCAGAAGACCAAGGCCTCCGTCACCGCCTTTCTCGGCGCCATCGCCGACGACGCGCAGCGGAAGGACGCGAAGGCGCTGGCGGCGTTGATGCGCAAGGCGACCGGGGTCGCGCCTGCCATGTGGGGCGACGCCATCGTCGGCTACGGCGACATGACCTATGCCGGGAGCAGGGGGCGCACGGTGGATTGGTTCCCGGTCGGGTTTTCACCCCGCAAGGCGGCGCTGACGGTCTACCTGATGGGTGGCCTTCGCGTCCACGAGCGGCTCCTGAAGAAGCTCGGGAAACACAAGGTGGGCGGCGGTTGCCTGTACCTGCCATCACTTGGTGATGTCGACCTCGATGTGCTGTCCACCCTGGTGACGGAGAGCTATCGCGCGAATACGAGGGTGACCGAACGACAGGCGCCCACACAGCGCAAGAAGGCGCGCTGACCCGGGACGAGCCGGTTACCCGCCGGATGCGCGCAGGCGCGCGTAGACCCACTCGTCGCGGATCACCCCTTCCTTGATGGCGGCCTGGCGCTGGGTGCTCTCGAGGGTGAACCCCGCCTTCTCCAGCACCCGCGCGCTGGTCGGATGGTGCGTGAAGACGATGCCCTCCAGGCGGTGGAAGTCCCGGTTGGCCAGGACCCAGTCGGCGAAGCCCTTCGCCGCCTCACTCGCATAACCCTGCCCCCAGTACGGCTCGCCCAGCCAGTAGCCCAACTCGGCGCAGATCCGGTTGATGTCTTCCTTCGGGATGATCCCGATCGACCCGATCGGGCGATCGTCGAGGGTGATGGCGAACCAGTTCTGGGGATCGCGTGAAGTTGCTTCTGCGATGTAGGCTTCCGCGTCGGCGAGCGTGTACGGATGCGGGAACCGGTCGCGCACGTAGCGCCAGATCTGGTAGTTGTCGGCCAGGGGCGCCATGTGGGGGGCGTCGTCGGGGCGCCAACTGCGGATGACGAGTCGCGGCAGCACGAGTTCCATGGGGCGCAATCTTCCGGGGTGAGACTCCCGGCGCAAATCGCGCCGTCCCTTCCCCCTCCCCCGGGGCCCCATACATTCGGGCGCATCCCCTCGGCGGATCCCATGCGCTCCCACACCCTCCTGGCCGCCCTCGCGGTCCTCCCTGCCCTCGCTGCGGCCCAGCCCGTTGCCATCACGGCGGCGCGGGTCTTTGATGGGGCCGGTCGGTTCCTCCCGAATGCGACCGTGGTGGTCGAGGGCCGGCACATTCGCAGCGTGGGCCCGATGCCGGCGGGCTTTCGCGGGACGCGGATCGCCCTTGGCGACGCGACGCTGATGCCCGGGTTGATGGACACCCATTCCCACCTGGCCTGGTACTTCAACAAGCAGGGGCGCCTGCACCAGGGGAACGACGGTGACACCCCCACGGAGTCGATGCTCGCGATCGCCGGCAACGCGTTCGCGACCCTGCGTGCCGGGGTCACGACGATCCAGAGTCCGGGGTCGCCAGAGGACAAGGAGCTCCGGGACGCGATCCACCGGGGCTGGATCCCGGGTCCGCGCGTCCTGACCTCGTTAGGCTCGCTGTCGGAAACCGCGGGGACCCCGGACCAGATTCGCGAGCGGGTCCGCACCTTCAAGACACGCGGCGCCGACCTGATCAAGGTGTTCGCGTCGAAGAGCATCCGGGACGGGGGAGCGGCCACGATGTCCCTGGAGCAGGTCCAGGCCGCGTGCGACGAAGGGCGTCGACTCGGGCTGCGCGTCCTCGTGCACGCCCACTCCGCCGAGGCGATGAACCTCGTGTCGCGCGCGAAGTGCGACCAGATCGAGCACGGGATGCTGTCGGACCAGGCCTCGCTCGACCTGGCCGCCGCGAACGGGGTGTACCTGGACCCGCAGTGTTCACTGGTGATCGACAACTACCTGCAGAACCGCGCGAAGTTCGAGGGGATCGGGAACTACAACGAGGAAGGGTTCGCCGCGATGCGCAACAGCGAGGCGGCGCGCATCGGCACCATCCGCCACGCGGTGCGCACGAAGGGGCTCAAGATGGTCTTCGGCACGGATGCAGTGGCCGGGGCCCACGGACGCAACGCGGAAGAGCTGGTCTGTCGTGTGCAGCGTGGCGGACAGTCCGTCGCGGACGCGCTGGTCTCGGCGCAATCGCTGGCGGCGGAGTCGATGCGACTGGCGGACTCGCTCGGCACGGTGAAGGCCGGGATGCTGGCCGACCTGATTGCGGTGCCGGGCGACGTGCGCCGCGACATCACGTCGTTGTTGCGGGTGCGGTTCGTGATGAAGGATGGCGTGGTGTACCGGAATGAGCCCAGATGAGGGAAGTTCAACTGCCACTGCGAAGCACGGGCGGCACGGGGAGCATGGGCGGCACGAGGGGCACGTGACGGGGCTCGCGCATCCTTCGGATAGCTCGCCCTCGTGCTGCCCCCGTCTCGTGCTGCCCGTGCTTCGCCTTTTAGCCCTGCCTGCCATGCGCCGTCCCTTCTGCCTGCTCCACGCTCTCCTCCTCACCGCTGCCTGGACGTCCGCCCATGGGCAGTCCCTCGTCGAGTGGCCCGTGTATGGCGGTGATCCCGGCGGGATGAAGTACTCGCGCCTGGCGGACATCAATCGCGCCAACGTGCGCCGGCTCGCGCCGGCCTGGCACTGGGACACAGGCGACCCGGCGAACCCGCCCGCCGACAGTGGGCGACCCGCGCGTCCGGGGAATTTCCAGGCGACGCCCCTGATGGTGAATGACACGGTGTATGTGCCAACGCCGCTCAACCAGGTCGTCGCGCTGGACGCGAACACCGGTCGCGAGTTGTGGCGGTTTGACCCGCAGGCGTATCGCGCGGGGCAGCCGTCGAATGGCACCGGGCTCGTGCACCGTGGGGTCGCGATGTGGACTGACGGAAAGGAGCGCCGGATCTACATCAACTCCCGCTGGCGCCTCTTTGCCCTCGATGCCTCCACGGGAAAGCCGGTCGCATCGTTCGGCGACGGCGGGGTCATCGACCTCACGGTCGGTCTTTCCCGGCCGGTGAACCGGATCCACTACACCAACACCTCACCGCCGGTGGTGTGGGGCGACCTGGTCCTGCTCGGCAATGGCGTGGGCGATCGGCTGATGTATCGTGGGGACCCGCCAGGCGATGTGCAGGCGATCGACGCGCGGACCGGGAAACGCGTGTGGGCGTTCAATCCCGTCCCGCAGCCGGGCGAGGTCGGTCATGACACCTGGCTGGCCGATTCGTGGAAGCACACGGGACACACCAATGTGTGGGCGCCCTTCACCGTCGACAGCACGCGCGGGCTGGTCTACCTCCCGTTCGGGACGCCGAGCAACGACTGGTACGGCGGGCGCCGGCCAGGGGCCAACCTGTTTGGCGAGGCGATCGTCTGCCTGGACATCCGCACCGGGAAGCGGGTGTGGCACTTCCAGACGATCCACCATGGCCTGTGGGACTACGACCTGCCGGCCCCGCCTAACGTGATCACGATCCGCCAGGGCGCGCGGCGGGTGGATGCCGTGGCGGTGCCGACCAAGCAGGGTTTCGTGTTTGTGTTCGATCGCGTCACCGGCAAGCCGGTGTGGCCGGTGGAGGAGCGGGCGGTGCCGGCCAGCGATGTCCCGGGGGAACAGGCGTGGCCCACGCAGCCCTTCCCCACGCGACCGGCGCCCGTGTCGCGCATCGGGATCAGCGAGGCGGACGCGGTCGACTTCACCCCGGCGATCCACGCGGCGGCGCTTGCCGAATTGCGCAAGGTGAAGTTAGGCCCGCTGTTCACCCCGCCGTCGATGCAGGGGACGGCGACCTTGCCCGGGTCGATCGGCGGGGCGGGATGGGGTGGGGCGATGTACGACCCCGAATCGAGCACCCTGTTCGTGAAGGCGACGAACTCGCCATCGGTGTGGCGGATCCTCAAGCGGCCGGCACCGTCGGACACGAACGACATGGAGTACGCGGCCGACCTGGGCAACTCGTCGATTGGCGTCCGCCTGGGCGACGGACCGTCGATCCCCGTGATCAAGCCGCCGTACGGCACGTTGACCGCGATCGACCTGTCGACCGGGCGGCACAAGTGGCAGGTGCCGTTAGGCGACACCCCCGGCGTGCGCCACCATCCCGCCCTGCAGGGCGTGGCCCTGCCCAAGTACCTGGGCGTGGCGGGGGCGCCGGGCGGTGTCGTCACGCGCGGCGGGCTGATCTTCATCAGCGGCGGTGGCAACGTGCTCTATGCGATCGACACGCGGAATGGCGCCGTGTTGTGGGAGCACGACCTGGGACGCCAGGCCTACGCCAACCCGATGACCTATCGCACGAAGGCGGGCAGGCAGTTCGTGCTGGTCGCGACGGGCGCAGGCGCCGAGACGCGGCTGCGGGCGTTCGCCCTCGATCGCTGAGCACGACGTGGAACCGTTGCTCGCGGTCGCCTTGGGAATCGGCCTCGCCACCGCCGCCGGGCTCCGCGTCTTCGTCCCGGTGTTCGGGGCTGGCCTCGCGGCGCACCTCGGGATGCTCGACCTGCACGACTCGTTTCGCTGGCTGGCCGAGCCGCCGGCGTTGTTCGCCTTCGGCACTGCCACCGTGCTCGAGGTCGTCGCCTACTACGTCCCCTGGCTGGACCATGCCCTTGACGTCATCGCCACGCCGACGGCCGTCGGAGCAGGGATGATCGCGAGCGCTGCCGTCATGGTCGAGCTCCCACCCGTGCTTCGATGGTCCATCGCGATCATTGGAGGCGGTGGCGCCGCCGGCCTCGTCCAGACGCTGACCGTCGCGGCACGGGTCAAGTCCACGGTGGCCACCGGGGGGCTCGCCAATCCGGTCCTGGCGACCCTTGAAACCGTTGGTGCGGTGGGGCTCGTAGGGCTCGCCATCCTCGTACCCCTGGTCGCGGCCGCACTCGTGATCGGGGCCGTGTACGGGGCGTATCGATGGGTTGGACGGTTTTCGGGTCGCGCGGCGCGACCCTGAAGCCGAGCTTCACTCGACCGCACCCAGTGCGAACTGGGACGAACCCAAGCCAGGAGTGGCCCCCCAATGATCGGTCTCCTCTATGCCTGCGTCGCCGGCCTCTTTGCTGGGGTCATCGCCCGGATCTTCTACCCGGGTGGAAAGGACATGACGTGGCTCAACACGATGTTCCTCGGACTCGGCGGCGGCTTCCTCGCCGGGATGATTGGCCGACTCACTGGCTGGTATGGTGCCGGACAGGGCGCGGGACTCATTGCATCCGTCCTCGGCGCGATGCTGATTCTGTGGTTCCTCGGCAAGCGGAACGAGGTCACCTAGCGAGGTCCCATGTCCCAGCAGCAGCGATCCCCGTGGCTCCCACTTCTGGCGGTCACGGGGTTTGTGCTTTCAGCCCCAGTGTCGGCCCAGGCCCCGCGGCAGACCGACGCGGACCACTACACACGGTACGAGCTGCTGGCACCGGGAAGCGCGAAGTTCCGGATCATCTATGAGGTGACGGCGACGACGCCGGGCGCGCGGCAGTACTTCAACCCGATTCGTCGCGGAAGCATTGCCACGGACGAGGCGGTGTACGACCGCATGACGGGAAAGCCGCTGCCGTGGCGTGTCGTCAACGGGCGCGTGGCCGCGGCTGGCGGGGTGCGGGGCGCGGACTCCACGGGGGAATACATCGCGGTGGACCTGGCCCGGCCGGTGCCGAACAACGGAGAGGCGCGCCTCCTGATCGACAAGACGTATGAGGACGCGCGCAGTTATGTGGCGGGGGGTGACACCCTGGTGTTCACGCGCGGCCTTGGCATCAAGAAGAACTCGGTGGTGCTCCCGGTCGGGTACGAGTTGGTGTCGGTGAACTACCCCTCGCAGGTCCGCGAGGAAGCGGACGGTCGGCTGCAGCTCTCGTTCATGAACATCGGCCCAGCCGAGGTGCCGTACGTCGTGAAGGCTCGGCGCAGCGGCGCGGGGGCCCCCCCCAATTCACAACGTACCACCGACCGCGCGAATGATCGCAATCCTTCCATTGCGACCAGTAGCGTTTCCACCGCATCCGCCCCTGCCGGCACCCCGACCACAGCGCCGGATCCGCGCCGCGACCCCCGCCTCGGCGAACGCGCACGCCAGGACCGTGAGATCGTCTACTTCCTCCAGCCCCCCGAGACGAACGCCTTCGACCTGTACCACGACTACACCGAGTCGCGACCCGGCGTGGGTCGCTACCTCAACGTGGTGCGCGGCGGCAGTCGTGTCTCCAATCCCTCGGCGTACCTCCTCGACACCGGCGAACCCGCGACCGTGCGCACGCTTCGCGGCACCGCCATCACCGCCGCCGGGGTCGACATCGGCGGGCCGGTGGGCGCCGAGTCCGAGGTGGTCGTGATCGACTTCCGTGCACCGGGCGCCGGGGAATCCGTGCGGCTGCGCATCAGCGAGACCTACACCGATCCGGCGCGGTATCGCGTGCAGGAGGGACTTCTCGTGTGGGATCGCGCCTTCGGGCGGCCGGCGAACGCCATGGTGCTCCCGGCCGGGTGGTCGCTGACAAACTGTTCTGTGCCGGCGACCGTGAGCGTGACCGATGACGGGCGGACGCGACTCGACTTCCTCAATCCCCGCAACGACGAGATCAGCGTCCTGGTGACCGCCCGCGCGCGCCCCGTTACGGCTCGTTGATCCGTCGGCGTTGATCCAGGTACCCGACGAGGGTTGCGACCTGCGTCACACCGAGGAGGGCCGTGGCCGCGAGTCGACGCTGCACGGGGCCGCCGGCTCGCCAGCCGGCGGCCATCAGGCCGAGGTAGTACCCGGGTGCCTGAAGACGCGGCACCGTCGAGTCGCGTTGCGCGCGTCGCGCATTGAGGATGGCCAGCCCACGTCCATAGCCCAGGTGTTGGCGGACAAAGTCATCCCAGCCGGCGCGGTGTTCGTGTGCGACCACGGCATCAGGGACCTGCACCATGCGAAAGCCGCGAGCCAGCCATCGCTCGCAGAAGTCGCGATCCTCGGCGGCAGCGCGCGGGAAGCCCCCGTCAAAACCGCCTATGTCGAGAAAAGCCTCACGAGCGACGACGAGGTTGTTCGACGGAAAGAAGGTCGCGCGTTCCGGGTCCCGGTTCGCTTGGTCCAGCAGGTAGTCGAGCAACACCTGGCTGGCGTGGACGAAGGGCCCGCTGCCGAACATCGTGTTGCGCCCACCCCAAAGGACCGTCTCGTGCGGTCGGCGTTCGATGGCGTGGTGCATCGCGTCGAGCCAGGCGGCATCCGGGATGCAGTCGTCGTCCAGAAAGGCGAGGAATTGCCCGGCAGCTTCGGCCGCGCCGGCGTTTCGCGCGCCCGCGGGACCCGTGCGACGTCGGGCGGGGACATAGCGCAACCGGCATCGCACTGATCCACTCACCTGTGCGCGCGTGACCTCGGCTGACGCGTCGTCGACAACGATGACCTCCATGTCGTCGGACGGAAATCGCAGCCGATCGATGGCGGCGAGGCAGCGGTCGAGCTGAACGGCGCGATGGTAGGTGGGGATGATGACGGAGAAGCGCAAGACGAGAGGACTCGGAACGTGGACACCGGAACCGTGTGGCGGCGCCTGGGCGGTCGCGGCGTCCCCCTGCGGGTTCCGCACCACGCCCGAATCATGCATGAGGCTGCTAGGTTTGTCACGTCCGCGGACGCCGGTGCTGCGCGCCGGGGTCCATCCCGTACCTGCAAGGGTAGCGACGTGAGACGCACCTGCTTTTTTCTATGAGACGCCATCATTCGCTGATAGGTAGGACAACCTGCCCACAACAGGCAGTCCCCGGTGGGGTCGGCCGCAAGGCGGCATGAGGTCAGCCGTACCCTTCCCTTCCGACCTCCGCCGCGCGGATGCGGCCAGGTGGGCGTCCCTCTGGTCCCATCGCGTCCTGCTTCGCGCGCTGATGGCCCGCAACCTGACAATCAGATATCAGCGGACCTTTCTGGGGTTCGTGTGGGCCTTGCTGAACCCATTGGTGACCATCGCGATCCTGGTCAGCGTGTTCGGGTTCGTGCTCCGGGTGGGGGTCGCTGATTACTGGATGTTCCTGGTATCCGGCTATTTCGCCTGGATCTTCGTGGTGCACACGGTGTCGGCGTGCGCCGTGACCATCCGGGACCACGCGCACCTCGTGCGGAATTCGGCCTTTCCGACCGAGATCCTCGTGTTTAGCACCGCGGGGGTGCGGCTCCTTGAGCTGGGGATCGAGCTTCTCGTCGTCGCGCTGGTGGTGGGGGTGCTCCGGCATGGCGGCCCACCCTCCTCCCTCCTCCTTCTCCCGGTGCTGGTGGCCCTTCTGCTGGGACTCACGGTGGCCGTCGCGCTGCCGGTCGCGGCCGCGGCGGTCTTCTTCACCGACGTTGAATTTGCGCTGCCGGTGGGCATGACGCTGTTGGGCTACCTCTCACCGGTCTTCTATCCGGTCTCGCTCGTCCCTGCGTCGTGGGTCTCCTGGTACCGGGTGAACCCGGTGGCGGACCTCCTCACCATGTTCCACCTTACGATTTACGACGGCGCCTGGCCGCCAGTCGCCCTGGTGGCTCGCTCGGCGCTGGTCATTGGCGTGCTGCTGGCAATCGGCCTCGCGCTCTTTCGCTGGAAGCGTGACCTCTTTGCGGAGGTGGCCTGATGGCGCCCCCGGTGATCGTGGTCGACGGAGCGAGCAAGCAGTTCTATCACTACACGCACCGCCCGACGTCCCTGCAGCAGGCGGTGCTCCGCGCGTTCCGCGGTGACCGTGCCCCACAGACCGCGCCGCACTTCGACCTTCAGCCGCTCTCCCTGACGGTGACGCGCGGCGAAGCGGTCGCGATCGTGGGGCACAATGGCTCCGGGAAGAGCACGCTGCTTCGCCTGATGGCCGGCGTGTATCCTCCCTCCACGGGGCGCGTCGATGTCGCCGGTCGTGTGGTCGCAGTCCTGGAACTTGGGGCAGCCTTCCAGCCCGAGTTGACAGGGACTGAGAACGCCGAGCTTTATGCAGCGACACTCGGTATGCCGCGTCCGGAATTGCGTCGCCGGCTGCCGCAGTTGCTGGCCTTTGCCGGCACGGAGGAGTTCGCCGACGTCCCGCTCAAGTACTACTCGTCCGGGATGCGGTCGCGCCTGGCATTCGCGGTGGCGACACACGTCGACGGTGACACCTTGCTGCTGGATGAGGTCCTCGCCGTGGGGGACGCCGAGTTCCGGTCACGCTGCCTCGCCACACTCGCGGCCCATCGCGCAGCGGGGGGGACCATGGTGGTGGTCTCGCACGACACCGAGGCGATCAGTGCACTGTGTACCCGCGGGGTGTGGATGTCGCATGGTGCGGTGCGCGCCGACGGGCCGATCGCGGAGGTGCTCGCGGCCTACCAGGGTGACGCGCACTGATGGACGTTCGCGACTTCGAACTCACGTCGCGTGACGGTACCGCCGGCTTCGGCGATTCGGCGCGGATCTCGCTCCTGTTCCACGGCGTGAGTGTTGGCGGGGTCGCCCTTGGTGGCCCCAGGGCGCGCCGCCAACTCACGCTGTGGCGTACCTTGACCTCGTGGGCAAGGCGCCCCCTGCTCGAGGAACTGGCCCGGCGCGTCATTGAGCACGGTGTCCCCCCCGGGGAGTGGCAACAGGCGCTGACGTCCACCGATGAGCGCCCACTCCCATCGGTGGACGTGGCCATTTGCACCAGAGATCGACCGGAGCCGCTGCGGCTCACCCTGGACGCCCTGGTGCCGCAAGTCGCCCCTCCATGTCGGGTGTTGGTGGTCGACAACGCGCCGTCGACATCTGCGACACGCGCGATCGTCGAGTCGTTTCGGGGCCGCGTGCACTACACGTGCGAACCGACCCCGGGGCTGGACCATGCGCGCAACCACGCCCTCGCGTCGTCCGTTGCGGACGTGCTCGCGTATGTCGACGACGACGTCATCGCCGATGACGTCTGGCTGCCGAGGTTGCGGCGCGCGTTCACCGATCCCGACGTCGCCATGGTGACCGGCCTCGTGGAGCCATTTGCCCAATCCACGCAGGCCGAACGGATGTTCGAGGCGTTTGGGGGGTTTGGCCGTGGGTCGCTGCGGCGCTGGCTCGTTGCACCCCGCCACCGACCTATCGCATTCCCTTGGGCCAACACGGGCCGGTATGGCACCGGCGCCAACCTCGCGTTCCGCCGAACGCTCCTGCGCGACGTGGGCGGCTTCGACCCTGCGCTGGACGCCGGCACGCCCTCGGCTGGCGGCGGCGACCTCGAGGCGATGTTCCGCATCGTGAAGGCCGGGGGCCTGCACCACTACGCCCCCCAGTGTCGCGTCCGGCACATGCACCGGACCACGATGGCGGAACTCGAGGCGCAGCTCCGCAGCTGGGGCACGGGGATGTCGGCACATGTCGCCAGCATACGCGCGGCCTTTCCCGATGAGCGGTGGGCCCTGCACGCTCTCGACGCGTGGCGATTCCTTCGCCGCCTGACGAGTCGCGTCGTAATGTCGGCCGTCCTGCGCCCGTTTCCGGTCTCGCTGGCGTGGGCGGAGCTCCTGGGTAGCCTCGAGGGAGGGCGCCTCTACCGCGCCGGGCAGCGCCCGGGTCCCGCGCGCGCGTGGTCCCCGCTGCCCACGGGTCGTCCGGGCGTCCAGGCAGTGAACATTGACCTGGCGACGCTGCAGGAGCCCCTCCCGGCGAACGGCCTTTCCCACCTGCAGGTCACGGCGACGCTACGAGGAGTTTCGTTAGGCTCCCTGCGCCTTCCGGCGTGCGACGGCTGGCTCGGACGCGAGCGCGTGCGCGATGCGTTCATCCGGCGGGATCCGTGTCGCATCCTCGGCGTGCCCGCCGACGTCGCCCTCGCGCCGATCCTCGACGTGGCGAGGCGTGCGCTGTGACGGCCGGAACACGAGGCACGTGCGACACGTCCGTGATCATCCCCTGCCACAACCAGGGACGGTGGCTCGGCGCCGCGCTTGCGAGCGCTGTAGCGCAGGGCGACGACTGCGAGGTCATCGTGGTCGACGATGGCTCGACCGACCAGACGGCCGAGATCGCTCGTGCGGTCCCGGGCGTGCGCCTGGTACGTCAGGCGCAACGCGGCCTGCCGGCGGCGCGCAACGCCGGCCTCGCGGTGAGCAGCGGCCGGTTCGTCGTGTTCCTCGACGCGGATGACCTCCTGCTCCCGGGAGCCGTGCAGGCTGGGCGTCGGGCCCTCGCGACGGCCCCCGATGCCGCGTTCGCCGCGGGCGGATTCCAGCGCATTGATGCCGCAGGACGCATCACCGCCATCGAGTCCGCGGCGCCGGTGCCTGACGACCCGTTTGTGGCGGTGTTGCGCCAGTCGCCGTTTCCGATGCATGCCGCCCTCCTCTTCTGGCGGCGCGCCGTCGTCGACGCTGGGGGATACGACGAACATCTTGCCTCCTGCGAGGACTTCGACCTGACCTGTCGGCTGCTGCGGCGCGGCTCATGGGTGCGGCACGATCAGGTCGTGGCGGCGTACCGGCAGCATGACGCCAACATGTCACGCGATACCCGACGCATGGTCGCCACCGCGCTCACTGTGATGGGACGACAGTGGCCGTTTGCCCGCGATGATGACGCGCGGCAGGCAGCGTTCGCGGACGGTGTCCGATTCTGGGCGACGATGTACGCCAACGATACTGCGTGGCCCGCCGCATCAGGTCAGCTTTGGAGAGGGGGACGGGAAGCGTGGCGGGGATTCTCCCTGCTGTGGCGGACGGTGCCGCACTGGATGTTCACGCGCATGCGCGGCCATGCGCGCGCGCGCGTCCAGGCCGCAGCGCAGGCGCTCCGGGCACGCCTCGCGACCGGGTCGAACCACAGCCGTCGCGCCCTCGGCGAAGTGGCCCTCGCCCCGCGGGACTTCCCCCTCCCCGTGGGGCACGTCGCCTTTGGCGACCTTGGGCGCGTGGAACCGATTGACCGGCAGTTCGGCTTCTGGCGGGGACTGCCAGTGGACCGCTACTTCATCGACCGCTTCATCGGGACCTACGCGCCCGACGTGGCCGGACGCGTCCTCGAAGTGAAGGACTCGGCATACACGCGCCGGTTTGGGGGTGATCGGGTCAGCGCCGCCGAGGTGTTGGACATCGACTCGTCGAATCCGCTGGCGACGTGGGTCGCGGACCTCACCGATGCCCCGGACCTGCCGACGGGCGCCTTCGATTGTGTCATCCTGACGCAGACCCTGCACATCATCTACGACGTCCCGGCCGCCCTGCGCACGGTGCATCGCCTGCTCAAGCCGGGGGGCGTCCTTCTCGCCACAGTCCCGGGCATCACGAAGGTTGACCGGAGCTCGCCATGGTTCTGGTCGTTCACCGCGGCCGCGGCCAGGCGGCGCGTCGAGGAGGTGTTCCCTGCCAGTGCCGTTCACATCGAAGCGCATGGCAACCTGTTGGCAGCCACGGCATTCCTGCAGGGCCTCGCGGTGTCCGAGGTGCCGACGGAGGCACTGGACGCGCGGGATGAGGAATACCCGGTCTGCATCGGGATCCGGGCCGTGAAGACCGCCGCGACCGCATGACGTGGGCCGGGTGGTATCGGCGCACCGTCGAGCGGCGGCGCGCCCCGGCGGTGGTGCTGATGTATCACCGGTTCACGGACGCCTCGCCGGATCCATGGTCGTTAGGCGTCTCGGCCGCGCACTTTGCGGAGCATGTGGCCCTGCTGCAGCGGGCCTACCGCCCCGCTTCGCTGGCGCAATTGGCTGGGGAGGTGGCGCGCCGTCGGATCCCGCGCCGCACCGTCGTGGTCACGGCGGACGATGGGTACAGGGACAACCTCCACGTTGCCGCCCCCGTCCTTGGCGCCCAGGGCGTGCCCGCCACGTTCTTCATTTCCACTGGAGCCATCGACTCCCCGGGGTCGTTCTGGTGGGACGAACTGGCGGCCCTGATCCTCGGCGACCACGCGCTCCCCGCCGACCTGCCCTTGCCGACGGGCGTCCGGTGGACGGGCGCATCGGAGGCGAGCGAGGCGTCCTGGACCGCGGATCGTCCGCCGAGCACCAACCGCGACGCGCTGTACCTCGCCACCTGGCAGGCCCTGTTCCGTGCCGGACCCGAGGCGCAATCCGCCGCGGTGGCGGCACTCCGTGCTTCCATCGCTGGATCCGGTTCACGCTTCCCGACCCTGACGGGGCACGAGGTCGCCACGCTCGCGCGCATGCCGTTCGTGGAGATCGGGGCGCATGGCAGGACGCACCGTCCGCTCGACCACCTCGACGGCGCCACGGTGGCGCAGGAAGTCCACGGATCCTGCGCGGACCTCGCGCACCTCACGGGACGCCCCGTACACAGTTTTGCTTTCCCGCATGGCGCCCACGACGCGGGCGCATTCGCCGCCGTGCGGGCGGCAGGGATCCGCGTCGCCTGCACCACGGTGGAGGGCGGCGTGCACGAGGCGACCACCCTCCATGCACTCCCGCGGATTCACGTGCGCAACTGGAGTGCCGACCGCCTCGACGACGTGCTGCGCTGGTGGTTGGGGCGCTGACTGGGTTTAGTCGCCGCGCAATTCACGGGCCGGATCCGAGCGCGCGGCCTGCCAGGCCGGGATGCTGGTCGCTGCCACGCACACCACGAGGAGTCCGCTTGCCGCGACGACCGGGGTGATCACCCCGGTCACGTCGACCCCCTGGAACAGCGAGGCGGACCATCGCACGAGGCTCGTCGCGATGAACAGGCCCACCAGCACCCCCGGCACCACCACACCCAGTCCTTCCCGGAGCACCATGGCGAGCAGCCGCCGTGGTGTGGCGCCGAGGGCCGCGCGCACCCCGAACTCGCGACGGCGGGCCACGACACCACCGGCCATGACGGCATACAGGCCGGTGATCGCCAGGAGGATGATCACGACCCCATACGCGGACAGGACCGCAGCGAGGAGGCGCGGGCGTGCGAGTGCCCGGTCCATGAACCGCGTCATCGTCCCCGCATCATGCACGAGGATCCCCGGATCCACCTCGGCCACCGCGCGACGCACCACGCCAGCGACAAGAGCCGGTTCCATGGCGGCGCGCACGGCCAGGAACAGGGTGGCGTTGTCAAACTGTCGAAACGGGAAGTAGACCGTCGGTCGCGGCAGGAGAAACTCGCGGAAGCGTGTGTCCGCCA
>JAEUJL010000463.1 GCA_016794835.1 Gemmatimonadota bacterium
AAGGCCATCAACAGGCAGAACCGCGGGTCCCAGTACCCGTAGAACACGTAGCCGGTGAGCGTCAGCCACACGTACCGCGACGCCTTCGCGCGCAGCCGCCAGAACACCAGGTAGGTGACCGGCAGGAAGGCGAAGAGGAAGATCGCGCTGTTGAAGAGCATCGCGCGTTACCTCGCCACCGGTGCAATGCCGTACGCGCGGCAGTACGCGTCCACCATGGCATCCCGGCTGTAGGTGGCGGTCACGGTCTGCTGCCCGGCTTGGCCCAGCTGCGCGGCCTGCGTCGGCGCGCGGCGCAGCGCGGCGAAGGCCCGGGCCATCGCGGTGCCATCCTCGGGGGGCACCAGCGTGCCGGAGACCCCGTCCGTGACCACGTTGGGGATGTCGCCCACCGCCGTGCTGACGACGGGCACCCCGGCACTCATCGCCTCGAGCATCGCCATCGGCAGCCCCTCCGAGAACGACGACAGGGCGAACACATCAAGCGCCGGCAGCAGCTCGGCCACGTCGCGCCGCCACCCCAGGAAATACACGCGATCGCCAATCCCGCGGTCCGCGGCGCGCGCCTGCAACGCCTCGCGCTCGCTCCCGTCCCCGATGAACACCAGCGCGGCCTCCGGATCGCCTCCCAGGGCGCTGGCAAACGCGTCCACGAGCAGCGGAAAGTTCTTCTCGGGCGCCAGGCGCCCCACGGTTGCCACCACAAACGGCTGGGTCACCCCCAAGCGCGCGCGCGCGTCGGCGCGCCGCGCCGCCGTCGTTGGCGGGAGGAGGGCCACGCCGTTGGGGATCACCTGCAGTCGGTGCGAGGCAATCCCGAGGGAGGCGTAATACCGGCGCATCCGCTCCCCGAGCACGGCGAACGTGTCCACCGACCACGCGAGCCCGCGCAGTCCCATCCGTAGCCCGGGCCGATCCAGCAGGTACTCGATGGAGTGTTCCGTGTGCACCAGGCGCGGAAAGCCGGCCATCGTCCGCGCGACGGCGCCGTACAGGAGCGGCGCAAACCCATGCGTGTGCACCGCCGTGGCGCCCGCGGCCCGCAGCGTGCCAGCCACCGCGCGGTAGTACCCGGGCGATCGCATGCGTCGGCCCCCAAGCGAGGTAAACATCACGCCGTGGTCGCGCAGCCGCGTCTCCAGCTCACCACCGGCGTCGAGCCCGATCACGGACGACCGGATGCCCCGGGCGACGAGCGCGATCGCCAGGTCCGCGCACATGGTTTCGAGCCCACCACGGCCGACCTCGAGGACCACCTGGACGACGCTTGCGGGTGAGGCCGCCACGTGTCAGGACGGCACGGCGCGAGACGCCGTCATCCCGGCGGCCGCGACCGGACGTGCCGTGCGCCACCCACGCATCCCGCGCACCGGCCGACGGGCGGAAGGCGCGGGCGGCGGCTGGTTGCCCGGGCCGAAACCGAACGAGCGATTGCCCAGCCACTGGCCGCACGCGGCCCCGACGGTGAAGTACAGCATCGACGAGTACCCGAGCGACAGGAAGAAGCCGGTGCACATCACCGAGTACAGCGACAGCTGCGCCATCGCGGCGCGCAGCATCTCGCGGAAGGCCTCCGGGTCATGGTTCGCCGCGAAGATGCGCGCCATGCGTGCGCGCACCTTGCCGGCGATCTGCAACCCGCCCAGCAGCATCATCATGAACCCGGTGAACCCGATCAATCCCAGCTCGGCCGCGACCTGGATGTACATGTTGTGCGCCGCCGTTTGTCGCACGCCAAAGCCCTTGTCGCTCTTCGAGGCGAGCTCCTTGTAGCCGAAGCCGTCCATCCCCACCCCGTGCAGCGGCGCGGCGGCGATGTACCCCAGCCCGCGCTTCCATACCTCAACACGACCGTCTTCCGTCGTGTAGTTGTACTCCTCGGTGTCAAACGCCTTCAGCAGGCGATACGTGGTCTGCTCGCCCATCGCCAGCGTCGTGGCCAGCCCACCGCCGATCACCGCCATGATGAACGGCCCCCGGCGCTTGGGCGGCGACAGGTAGATGAGGAACGGAATCATCGCGCCCACCCCGAGGAGCCCACCGCGCGACCCGGTCTTGAGGACGCCGATGACGCACAGCGGGATCGACGCAATCCCCACCCACCGCGGCCACCCCTTCTCGGTCAGGAACAGGTAGATCCCCCACGGGATGCACATCACGAAGAACGCCGCCGTCTCGTTGGCGTCGTACGTGTCGCCGATCTCGAAGCGACCCACGGGCGCGCGAATCGAGGCCGCCCCGGCCAGCATCACGTCAATCACCAGCGCGAGCACGATCCAGCGCATCGTGCGCCGGTCCATGAACGCGAGCGCCGCACACACGAAGACCAGCAGGGCGTTGTAGTGGACCTTCGTGAGGTAGCTGAAGCTCGCGTTCGGCCAGATGCCCGTCGGGATCGTCAGCGCCGCGAACGCCGTGGCCAGGACCAACCCCTTGCCCGGCGTGGTCGAGAGGAGCGCGTTGAAGTCCGCGCGGCGGAAATACCGGAAGGCCATCCCCGCTGTCACGATCGCACCGAGAATCCCGAGCCGCAGTGGCTGCAGCTGGGGGATGATCTCATGGGCCCGGCCGAGCGCGATCAGGAAGTACACCGAGACACATACCGCCATCCCCTGCGGGTAGCGCAGTGGCGGCGTTCGGAGGCTCGGAATGGCGGCGGCGGTCACAGGAAGCGGTTCGTGGAATCGTGGGGCACGGGGATTTCCTGCACGTGCAAGAACGATACCCCGGCCCGCAAGTGTCGGGCAGTGCGCAAACTCTTACCCCACATGAGCTTGGACGCCTTCTGCACCCCGATCGTCACCGAACGACCACCTACAGGTACCCCAGCCCGGCGAGCCGCTTTCTGAGCGACTCCTCGCCCGTGTCCGCCTCGTCGCGCCCCTCGGGGTTGATGATCCCGAGGATCTCCAGCGTACGGATGACCTTCCACGCCGCCTGATCCAGGCTTTCGGTCGCCGTGTTGACGTGGACCTCGGGTGCCAGGGGGGGCTCGTAGGGGCCCGTCACCCCGGTGAAGTCCGGCAGCTCCCCGCGCCGCGCGCGGGCATACATCCCCTCGGTGTCCCGAGCCTCGGCGACCTCCACCGGGCACTCCACGTACACCTCCACGAAGTTCGTCGTGTTTCCTCGGACTTCCTCCCGGGTGCTGCGGAAGGGCGAGACGGCGGCGCAAATCGCGATCACCCCATTGCGCGACAACAACTTGGCGACGAACCCGATGCGCCGGACATTCTCCTCGCGGTCCTCGCGCGAGAAGCCCAGCCCCCGCGAAAGGCTCTCGCGGACGCCGGAGCCGTCGAGCAATTCCACGGCGCACCCGCTGTCGTGGAGGCGTTGATAGACCTCACGTGCGATCGTGCTCTTCCCCGATGAGGGGAGACCCGTAAACCAGAGAGTGGCGCCCTTGAGGTTCACGATCTGCATCCGGGGGAGGGTGGGACGGCCAAAGTTAGCACAGGGCCCCTATGGCACGAGCAGCCCGATCACCGGCCACCAGAACCGGATGACCAACGCCAGAATCGCCACCGACGACACCGTCATTGCCGTCCCAAGCCGGACGAAGTCCGATGTGCGCAGGTACCCGGAAGCGAAAATGATCGTGTTGGGTGCCGTGCTCATCGGGAAGATGAAGTCGAGCCCGGCCCCGAAACTCGTTGCGAGGACCATCGCCACCGGTGATGCTCCGGCGTCCGCACCCACCGTGAAGGCCAATGGCAAGACCACGGCGAGAGCTGCCGCATTGGACATCACCTCGGAAAGCAGGAGGGCCAGCAGGCCGGCCCCCAGGATGGCCACGTACGGGGACAGGTGCTGCAAGGTCGTGCCGAAGACCGCGTCCAGCAGCCAGCGTGTGGCTCCCGTGCGTTCCAGGGCCACCCCGAGGGCGATCGCGCCGCCGTACATCAGGACGATGTTCCAGTAGACGTGCCGCTCCGCCCGTTCCCAGGTCAACACCTTCGTCGCAAAGAGCGACACCGCGCCGAGCAACGCGATCACCGCAAGATCGACCCGGCGCCCCCCGACCGTGACCCAGGCGAGGATGGTGAGCACGATGATCGCCAGGGAGAGGTACTGCGGACGGCGCATCGGCCCCAGCTCACTGACGGCGCGCTCCAGAACGCGACGCCCGGATTCGAATTCCACCCGCTCGGGCTTGAGCATGGCCCGAAGGATGAGCGGTGTCGTGAGCAACCCCAGGAGGACCACCGGAAAGGCGGCCAGCACCCATTGGGTGAACGAAATGCCAAGGCCCGCGTTGCGCTGCAACATGCCGAGCGCCAGCGCAGCACGCGAACTCCCGAGGAAGGTGAGGTTCCCACCCACCATCGCGCCCCAGGCCATGGAAAAGAAGATCAGCTTCCCATACTGGCTCTCACGGGGGCGCAATCGCAGTGCCGTGGCGACTTCCATGGCGATGGGGAACAGCATCGCCGTCGTGGCCTGATTGGGCATCCACATCGTCGCGAACGCACCGGTGAGCATCAGCCCCATGGCGAACCGGAACGGGGATCCCTCGAACCGCCGAAGGAGCAGCAGCGCCAGTCGCTTGGATAGCCCGGTTTCGGTGAGCGCGCCGCCAATGAGGAAGATCCCGATCAGGAAGAAGATCGCAGAGCTGCCAAAGGCCGCATATGCCTCGGCTGGTTTCAGGGCCCCGGAGAGGCCTAACGACGCCACGGCGAGTAGGGCCGTGATGCCGTACGGCATGGCGTTGGTCACCCACAGCCCCGTACACAGCACGAAGACGGCGAAGGCCTTCCGCGCTTCCGGAGCGAGCCCGTCGCCTCCGGGCACGACGAGTATCGCGCCCGCGGCGGCAACCCCGATGGTCACGCCGATGCGCTGGCCCCACGTTTCCCACGGACTGCCCTGCGCTGCCGCACTCTCCGGCGAGCTCGGCGTGGTGCGACGGCGCTCCTCCGGCCACTTGAAGGCCGCGCGGCCGCCTCGACGTTCGGGCGTTCCTGGGGGCAGGTCGTTGGGGAGTGTCACCGGGTCACCACCAGCCGCCGGGCCGCCGCGGCGGACGAACGGAATCCGGCCCTACCCCGTCCGACCCAGGGGTAGGTGTCACCGCCACGCCCCCGTTCCGGACGGGGCTCAGTGGTCCACCGTCCGCTCTGGTTCCGGAAAGAAATCACGCCGTGTCTCGCGAAGGGGGCCGGAAGAGCCCGGGGTAAACGCGCGAGTCCCGTTCTTGCATGAACGGGACCGTGGCGATCGGACGTTGCCTAATCGCCACATAGACGTTTATGGGGTGGCCGGCGTAAGCTAGTCACCAGAACCCAGGTCCCGAACGGAGCCAGCGAACTACCATGTATATCGGTCCCGACGCCCTCATGCCCCTCGCCTCCGCGTTTGCCGCGGTGGTGGGC
>JAEUJL010000481.1 GCA_016794835.1 Gemmatimonadota bacterium
GCGCCGTTGCCCGTCGATCGACCTTGGCCCGTTCCTCGTCACCCTGGCGCTGACCTCGAGTCCGGTCACCCGCTTCGCGAACAACATCCCGGCCGGCACCTACCGCGAGATCGAGTTCGAGATCGACCGCCCCGAGGATGATTCCAGTGGCGTCGCGTTCATCGCGTCCAACCCGGACTTCCGCGACATCAGCGTCCGCGCCGAGGGGACGTACAAGGGCCGGCCGTTCACCTATGTGGGCCGCGCCAAGAGCGAGCTCGAGCTCGAGTTCCGTCCGTCACTCACCGTGTCGAGCTCCGGCACGGTCGTGAGTATTCGCGTGGACCTCGCGAAGTGGTTCCGCAACGCAGCGGGCGCGGCGATCGATCCGGCCACGGCCAACCCGGGCGGGGCCAACGCGTCGCTGGTCGCGCGCAACATTGCCGCGTCCTTCTCCCTCATGACCGGCTCCTGACCGACGGGCTGCGGCTGCCCGGCGGGCTCGGGTCGCCGCAGCCGCTCAGGGGGTCCCAGGGGCCGCCGCCAGCTACGCGGCGGCTAGCTGGCCACCAATCGCTCGATCGCACGTCGGCCTTCGTCCCCGATGTCCAGGCTGTGCCGATTCACGTAGAGCGCGATGTGCTGGTCGCACACCGCATCGGACATCTCCTGCGCGTGCGCGCGCACGTAGTCGCGACTGGCCTCCGGATGGTCAAAGGCATGCTGCACGGAGGCGCGGATGGCCCGCTCGGCCTCCGCCGCGATCGCGTCGGGGAGGTCCGCGCGCGCACAAATCCCGGCGAGCGGAACCGGCAGTGAGGTTTCGCGTTCCCACCACTCACCGAGGTCGGCCACCTTCACCAACCCGTGCGCCGCATACGTGAATCGGCTCTCGTGGATGATCAGCCCGGCATCGACCTCGCCACGTTCCACGGCGCCGAGAATGCGGTCGTAGCGCATCTCGAGGACTTCACCCGTCGGTGCGGACGCCAGGCGCAGCAGTCGATAGGCGGTGGTCTCCTGGCCGGGAATGGCGAGCCGTCCGGCCACCGCCTCGCCGAGGGGGCGCGCCGTCCGCGCAACGACCAGCGGCCCAACGCCGTGCCCCAGGGCCGCGCCACTCGAGAGCAGGCGATACCGCGCTCCCACGGCCGCGAAGGCGCCGACGCTCAGCTTCGTGAGGTCAAACGCACCATCGTGCGCGCGCCGATTGAGTTCCTCGATGTCGAGCAGGACGGGCCGGACACGGAACGACGTCTCCACGAGTCCATGCGCGAGCGCGTGGAAGGCGAAGGTGTCGTTAGGGCACGGGGAGTACCCGAACGTCAACTCACGCACGGGACACGGCCTCCACGAGCCGGGGAATGGCCGCGGTGATCGCGGCGAAGGCCTCGTCGAACTTCCACAGCGCGCGGTCGCGATCCTCGACGAAGTTCGAGATCGCACGCACCTCGATCGCCGGCACGCTGGCGAGTGCCGCCGCGCGCAACACGGCGAACCCTTCCATCGCCTCGACCGGTGTGATGCACCCGCCAATGCGCGCACTCGTGCCGATGGCTACGCCATGCGCCTCCGGGATCGCCGCACGAACGACCTCGAACAGCGCCGCATCCGGCACCAGGCGATGTGGCGCCCACTCCGGGCCCACCCCGAGGTCGGCGTAGATCGACTCCGTGCCGACGACGAGGTCGCCAAGTGGGATCCCGGCGTCGCGCCGTGTGCCGGCAATGCCGACGTGCAAGACGCCACGCACCGCATGCGTCGAGAGGGCGGCGGCGGTGCGCGCCGCCGCGTCCACGGGACCAACTCCACATTGCAGGGTGTCCCAGTCGCGACCCGTCGCGAGTTCGCGTGCAGTGGCCGCCACCACAAGGATCCGAGCGGCGCTCATCGTGCGAGCCGCGAGCGTGCGGCGGTGTCACCCGCGATGATCACCGGGCTGGCGCCCACGCTCCAGGTGGGAGGGGGCACCAGCAAGGTCACCTGTTACTCCGTCGCGCCGGCACCGCCCTCACCGGCGGCCACCCCATCGTCTTCCCCTTCCTTCTCGTCGTCCGGCACGACGCGCGCCACGGCGGTGACGGTATCGCCACCATCGAGGTTCACGAGCCGCACGCCTTGCGTGTTGCGCCCGGCGACGCGCACCTGCGACACGGGGGAGCGGATGATCATCCCGCTCTTGGTGATGATCATGATCTCGTCCTCGGCGAGGACTTCCATGAGCGTGACGACGTTGCCGGTCTTCTCGGTGCGGTTGACCGTGATGATCCCCTTGCCGCCGCGCTTCTGGACGCGGTAGTCGGCAATGTTGGTGCACTTGCCGAGTCCCTTCTCCGTGACGACGAGCAAGGTGGCCTCGCGCTTGACGACGACCATGCCGACCACCCGGTCGTCCGGGGCCAGCTCGATCCCCTTCACGCCGGTGGTGTCGCGGCCCATCTCGCGCACGTCGCTTTCGTGGAAGCGCACCGACATGCCGTGCCAGGTCGCCAGCACGATGTCGTTGGTCCCGTGCGTGATCTGCACGTCCATGAGTTCGTCGCCGTCTTCCACCTTGACGGCCTTGATCCCCGTGGAGCGCGGGTTGGAATACTCGGAGAGCGCCGTCTTCTTGACCGTCCCGCCCTTCGTGCAGAAGAGGAGGAACTGGTCCGCGGGGAAGTCCCTCACGAAGACCATCGCGCGGATCTTGGTGTCCTCGGCGACGTTGATCAGGTTGACGATCGGCTTGCCCTTGGTGGCGCGACCGGCCTGCGGGATCTCGTAGACCTTGAGCCAGTAACAGCGCCCGTCGTCCGTAAAGACGAGGATGTAGTCGTGCGTGCTCCCGACGTACATGCGCTCGATGAAGTCCTCGTCGCGCAGCTCGGCCCCGGTGAGGCCCTTGCCGCCACGGCGCTGCTTCTTGTAGGTCGAGATCGAGGTGCGCTTGATGTAGCCGCCGTGGGACACGGTGACGACCATGTCCTCCTCGGCGATCAGGTCCTCGATGGTGAACTCGCCCTGGTCGCTCGTGATCTCGGTGCGCCGGTCGTCGCCGTAGGTCTCGGCGACCTGGAGCAGTTCGTCCTTCATGAGGGCCAGGCGCTTCGCCTTGGATTCCAGGAGCGTGCGCAGCGCCTTGATCGTGGCGCGCACCTCGCGGAGCTCTTCCTCGAGCTTGGAGATCTCGAGGCCGGTGAGGCGGGCCAGGCGCATGTTGAGGATCGCCTGCGCCTGCCGCTCGGACAGCTTGAACTGCTTCTGCAACTGGGCGCTGGCCGTCTCCGTGTCCTTCGCCCCGCGGATGATCTTGATGACCGCGTCGATGTTGTCGACGGCGATCTTGAGTCCCTCGAGGATGTGCTCGTGCTCGAGGGCCTTGTCGAGGTCGTGCTGCGTGCGGCGGACGATCACCTCGTGGCGGTGCGCGATGTAGTGCTCGAGGCACTCCTTGAGCGGCATCACCTTCGGCACCAGCTGCTTCGTCTGCGCGTCCGGCACGAGGGCCAGCATGATCACGCCAAACGACGACTGCATCTGGGTGTGCTTGTACAGCTGGTTGAGCACCACCCGGGGGATCGCATCCCGCCGCAGCTCGATCACGATGCGCATGCCGTCCCGGTCGGACTCGTTCCGGAGCGCGGTGATCCCCTCGATCTTCTTCTCCTTCACCAGGTCGACGATCTCCTCCATGATGCGCGTCGGGTTGACCTGGTACGGCACCTCCGTCACGACGATCTGCGACTTGTTCGAGGATTCCTTCTCCTCGATGATCGCCCGCGCCCGCATGACGATCTTGCCGCGCCCCGTCTCCTGGTAATCCTTGATCCCCGCGCGGCCGTAGATGTACCCGCCCGTGGGGAAGTCCGGCCCCTTCACGTGCGTGCGCAGC
>JAEUJL010000601.1 GCA_016794835.1 Gemmatimonadota bacterium
CGATCGCGCCCCTCGCGACGGACCCCCATGACATCGACGCGCGCGTGGATCCCTTCGTGCACGATCGACGACGCGACCGGGGCCGCCGTGATGTCGCGACGGTTGAGGAAGGTCAGCTCGGTCATGCAGATCCGCTGGTCGGGAAAGTAGGCCCCGCGGCAGGCGTACCGCGTGACCAGGAATCCACGCAGGTCCCGCTGCAGGTGGCGAAACCGCCACGGTTGCGTGCGCTCGATCAGCGACAACGCGTCGTCCAGCCGCTCCAGGACGTCATGCGTCTGGATATCGGCGCGGCTGTTCTCCACGCAGACGGTGAACCCGCGGACGTCAAACCACTGCGGCTCGGTCATGGGGTGAAGGACGTGCTGTCGTCATCGCACTGGTGCAGGTCACGGAGCTTCTCGTCTGGTCCCACCCAGTACCGATAGTACTGACCGCGCACGAGCACCTTGGGCGTGACACCAGGGTTCGGTTGCAGCGGCTGGAACTCCGGCTTGAACTTGATCGGTCCCGGCATGACGTACACGCGCATCTGCAGGAGCCTCGCCAGCGCCGCCGCGTAGGGGTGCGTTGGCGGTTCATCGAAGGAATCCTCGCCCGGATAGGTGAGGTACAAGTAGAGCTCACGCAACCTTCCGTTGGGGTGCTGCTTGCGGAAGTCGGCGTTCCGCCGCCAGATGCCGCCAAGTCGTCGACCGATCGGCGACGTGGACAATCCCACCAGCTCGCGCGATGCGATGACCGTATTGATGGGGAGGGTCGGCCGCTCCGGGGCGTCCGGTGCCATCCCCGATTCATCGGGCATCACGGCACCCGCGCCATTCACCTCCCGCTTGAACTGCAGGCCGGTATCGTCCTCGAAGTACGACACGAAGTTGAATCGCGCGTACGGCTGCTCGAGGATCGCGAGAAAGGCGTCCAGGGTCGCGACCTCGGCATCGGAACCGGGATCGCGATTCCCGTTCGAACGGTGACAGAGCGCGCGAAAGTCCTTCGACGCGGGGCTCCAGTGACCGTCCCGCATCTGGGTGACCTCGGCCGCTTCGGTGATCGCCATCCGGATCACCTGCTGGTGGAAGAACCGCTCGCCGAGGAACTGCGCGGGTCCAGCCCCACCCGCACCCCCGGACCCCGGCGCTGGCGCCTTGGCCAGAATGAGGTTGGCGCCCGAGTCGCCCATCGGCCCAAAGGTCGCGCGATCCATCGCCCGTCGCAGGAATTCCCCGGCGGACCCTCCGCCCGACGGACCGCCTCCCCCGCCCCTCGGGACCGACTCGCCGCCAACCTCGGTGCTGCCGCCGTCACCGTCCCCCCCACCACCCCCCATCGCCCCCCCGCCACTCGCTCCCGCGGCCGCGCCGGTCGTCGCCGCATCCATCGCCTTCGCGGTATTCAGCAACGCACCCATCTCCGACACGTTCTTCGGCGTCCCACCGGCCGCCGGCACACCCGCCATCCCCAGTGCGACCTGCGCGGCGATCCGCTTCTCCTCCACGTCCTTCTGCGCAGCAACAGCGAGGTTCGCCGCCGCCAACTTCTGCGACTCGGCGTTGGCGCTCGTCGCATTGTTCCCGGACGCCTGCGCCAAACCAACCGTTGCAGCCAGGCCGGACATGTCACGGAACATCGACCCGTTCTGCAGCGCCCCCATCATCGCCCCGAGTCCTGTCGGGTCCGGCAGGCCGGTCGGGTTGACGATGTTCAGCACGGGTTGTCCCAGCTGGCCGGGCGTCACGTCGATCGGCTGCGCGCGTGACTGCATGTTGATCGCGGCGATCTCGGGCGGCTGCAGCGGGATCGGGGAATCCTGCCAGTTCCAGAACCGCGTCGCATCCAGCTTCTCCGCCGAGTTGGACCTGCCGAGCACCGCCTCGGCGAACACGCCACCGGTCGGGATCGGGACCAGCTGCTCCCGGGTGGCCGTCCGGTCG
>JAEUJL010000667.1 GCA_016794835.1 Gemmatimonadota bacterium
CTGGTGGCGCAGGAACGCGTCGACCTGCTCGTGCGGGGCGGGCGCGTGATCGACGGGACCGGGGCCCCGGCGCGGAACGCCGATGTGGGCATCCGGGGGGACCGCATCGTGTTCGTGGGTGATGCCGCCGCGCGCCAGGTCACCGCCGCGCGCGTGATCGAGGCCCGGGGGATGGTGGTGGCGCCCGGCTTCATCGACCCTCACACGCACACCTACGGCGACCTGCAGAGCGACCGCGCGGATCGTCGTCGCAACGCGGCGTACCTGATGCAGGGGGTGACGACGGTGGTCACCGGCAACGACGGCGGGGGTCCCGCAGACGTCGCCGAGCATTTTGCGCGGTATGCGCGCGTGGGGATCGGGACCAATGCCGCGCTCTTTGTTGGTTTCGGGACGATTCGTGGCAAGGTGCTCGGACCCTCCAGTGCGCCCGCAGATGCGGCGCAGCTCACCCGCATGCGAGACCTGGTCGCGCAGGGCATGCGCGGTGGCGCCCTCGGCTTGAGCACGGGGCTGTACTACGCGCCACAGAGTTACGCGACGACCGACGAGGTCATCGAGCTGGCGAAGGTCGCGAGTGCCGCTGGCGGCGTCTACGACTCGCACCTCCGCGACGAGAGTTCCTATACGATCGGGGTGGTCGGCGCGGTGCAGGAAGCCATCCGCATCGGTCGCGAGGCACGGCTCCCCGTGCACATCGCCCACCTCAAGGCACTCGGCGTCGATGTGTGGGGGCGGTCGGACTCGATCCTTGCGGTGATCACCGCGGCCCGCGCGGCCGGCCAGCGGGTGACAGCCGACCAGTATCCCTACACGGCGAGTGGATCCGGCGTGGGGGCGTCACTGCTTCCGCGATGGGCCGAGGCGGGCGGGCGGGACTCCCTGCGGCGACGGTCGCAGGATCCGGCGACGCGCGAGCGCCTGCTGGCCGACATGCGGGACAACCTGCGCCGTCGCAACGGGGCCAAGGCGCTCCTCATCACGGATGCCGGGCGCAAGGACCTGGTGGGGAAGACCCTCGAGGCCGTGGCCGCCGCCCGCGGCGTGGAGCCGGTGGTCGCCGCGCTGGACATCGTGCTCACCGGTGACGCGTCGGTCGCCTCGTTCAACATGCACGAGGACGATATCGTGCGCCTGATGCAGGCGCCGTTTGTCTTCACCGGCTCGGACGGGTCGGATGGGCACCCGCGCAAGTATGGCACCTACCCCAAGAAGCTGCGCGAGTACGTCATGGAGAAGCGGGTCCTCTCGCTCGAGGCCTTTGTCCAGCGGTCCAGCCTGGAGGTCGCAAAGGCGTTAGGCATCCCGGAGCGCGGCTCGCTGGCGGTGGGGCAGTTCGCCGACGTGGTCGTGTTTGACCCGGCGGCGGTGCGCGATCGTTCCACCTACGAGGCGCCCACCGAGCTGGCGACCGGGATGTCCTGGGTGGTGGTGAACGGGGTGGTGGCCGTGGACCAGGGCCGTGTGCTCGACGTGTTGCCCGGTCGTGGGGTGACACGCGCGGGCGCAGCGCGCTGAGCGCGATGCGGCGCTGGGTGGCGGTGGCGGTGGCGTGCAGCCTGGGCAGCCCGGCACCCGCCCAGGCGCCGATCACCGCCCGGCTGTCGACCCTGCAGAACCCGCGCGGGCTGGACTGGCAGGAGGTGCGCACGGCGCACTTCACGGTGATCTACCCCAGGGCGCTTGACGCCGAGGCGCGACGGGCGGCCCGGCTGCTCGAGGACCACTATCGCCCGCTGGCAGCGTCGTTAGGCGCGACCCCCCGGCGCATCCCGGTCGTGCTGAACAACCAGTCCCTCACCTCCAATGCCTACGTGGGGTGGGCGCCGCGTCGCACGCAGTGGTATGCGATGCCGAGCACCACGGTCGATGCCTTTGGCCCCATGGACTGGTACCGGTTG
>JAEUJL010000683.1 GCA_016794835.1 Gemmatimonadota bacterium
AGCGAGGCACCACCCACGACCGCGGCCGCCACGACGTACAACTCGTAGCCGTTCGCATCCGATGAGGTGGCCGATCCGTAAAAGGCGGCCCCGAGGAAGGCCGCAACCCCGGCGAGCAGCCCGGACAGGACGAACACCCCCAGGGTCACCCGCGGCACGTTGAGTCCGGCAAAGCGGGCGGCTTCCGCGTTGCCGCCGACGGCGAAGATGTGGCGCCCGGCCACCGTGCGTGACAGGTAGATCCCGCCGAGGACGGTGACCAGCAGCATCACCAGCAGGGGCACCGGATAGAGGGCCGTGCCGAGTCCCAACGGCGCCTTGGCCAGCGAGGTGAGGGCGGGTGGGACCAGCACGCTCTCCGCACGACTGGTCACGAACGCCACCCCGCGAATGATCCACATCGTGCCCAGGGTGATGATGAACGGATGGACGCCGAGTCCGATGACCATCACCCCATTCGCCACGCCGCAGGCCAGCCCGACCGCGAGGCAGAGCGCCAGTCCGGCGACGACGGTCAGGAGCGGATCCATGGGACCAAGGGCGCGCAACGCCATCGCCATCAGCACGCCGCTCAACGCGTAGACCGCTCCCACCGAGAGGTCGATCCCCCCGGCGATGATCACGATGGTGGCCCCGACCCCCATGATCGCGAAGGCGCTCGCGTCGGTGGCCATCTGGATCAGCGTGTACCGGTTCAGGAAGTTGTTCACGGACTCGCCGCTCCGCGGATCCACGTGGGAACCGGCGCTCGCGGTCAGGATCACCCCGAGCAGCAGCAGCACCATCACGAGGCCGAACTGCTGGGACCGCAGCACGGAACGACCGAGCCGACGAGCGATCGATGGCGCGGGGTCGGCAGGGGTCACGAAGCGAGGGATGGCGGAGGGACGCGCAAACTTACGAGCCGCGGCGGGGGCGTCAACGCACCGCGCCCTCATATGGCGCCGCGGCCGTGCCTCCTGTAGCGTCTACGCCGCTCGACCTCACCGTCTCACTCCGCATGGCCCTCCACAAACTCGTCTCCAACGCCGGCGGCAAGGCCCGCGCCCAGCGCGCCCGCCAGCTCACCCGCCCCGCACCGCCCGCGCCCCCGCGCGTCACACTCGGCGTCATCGTCGGCAACCGTGGCTTCTTCCCCGGACATCTCGCCGCGACGGGACGCGAGGAGATCCTGCGCGCCCTCGCCGCGGAGGGGATCGACGCGGTCATCGTCGATGCCGGGGCCACCAACCACGGGGCCATCGAAAGCCGGGCGGAGGCGCGCGCCTGCGCCACGCTCTTTCGCCAGCGTCGCGAGCGCATCGATGGGGTCGTGGTGACGCTGCCCAACTTCGGGGACGAACGCGCCATCGCCGACACGCTGCGCCTCGCCGCCCTCGACGTCCCGGTCCTCATCCACGCCACCTCGGACGACCCGGCGAAGATGAAGATCGACCATCGACGGGATGCCTTCTGCGGCAAGATGTCGGCCTGCAACGTGCTAAGGCAGTATGGCATTCGCTATTCGCTCACCACCGAGCACACCCAACGCCCCGAGTCCCCGGGGTTTCGCGCGGACCTGCGACGTTTTGCTGCGACCTGCCGCGTGGTGAAGGGGCTCCGCGGGGCACGGATCGGGGCGATCGGCGCCCGGCCGGCGGCGTTCAAGACGGTGCGCTACAGCGAGAAGATCCTCGAGGCCGCCGGGATCTCGGTGGAACCGATCGACCTGTCGGAGATCCTTGGGCGCATCGCGCGGCTCAAGGACAAGGACGCCGCCGTGCAGCAGAAGCTCGCCGAGATGGTGGCGTACGTGGACACCAGTGGCGTCCCCGATGCCGCCCTCCTCAAGATGGCCAAGCTCGGCCTGGTGATGGATCGCTGGATGCAGGAAGTCGAGGTCACCGTGAGCGCGGTGCAGTGCTGGACCTCGCTCGAGGAGTACTTCGGGGTGGTCCCGTGCACGCTCATGAGCATGATGAGCAATGCGAACCTGCCCAGCGCCTGCGAGGTGGACGTGATGGGGACCCTCAGCATGCTCGCGCTGACCCTGGCCTCGGGAAGCCCGGCGGCCCTGCTCGACTGGAACAACAACTACGGTGACCACCCGGACAAGGCGGTCTGCTTTCACTGCAGCAACCTGCCCCGCGACTTCTTCGAGGCGCCGGTGATGGACTACCAGGAGATCATCGCGGGCACGGTGGGACGCGAGAACACGTACGGGACGATCGTCGGGAAGGTGAAGGCCGGCCCGATGTCGTTCGCGCGTTTCTCCACGGATGACCGCACGGGGGCGATCCGCGGGTACGTGGGCGAGGGACACTTCACGAAGGACAAGCTGTCCACCTTTGGTGGCGCCGGCGTCGTGGAGATCGCGCACCTGCAACCCCTCCTCCGGCACATCTGCCGCGAAGGCTTCGAGCACCATGTGGCCGGCACCTTCTCCCACGTCGCCGATGCGGTGCACGACGCCGCCACGCAGTACCTGGGCTGGGACGTCCTGAGGCACGCCTGATGACCATCGTCGCCGGTGTGGACTTCGGCACGCAGAGCGTGCGCGTGTCCATCGTGGACAGCGTCCGTCGCGTGATCGGCTTCGGCGTCAGCGAGTACCCGGTCAAGCGCGACCGGGACGATCCCGACTTTGCCACCCAGTCGCACGACGATCACATGCGCGCGCTGGTGGACGCCATGCAACGGGCCCTGGACGACGCCGGCGTGGCCGGCACCAGCATCGAGGCCCTCGCCCTCGACACGACCGGGTCCACCGTCCTGCCCGTCGGCGAGGGGCTCGTGCCCCTCGATGACTACTACCTGTGGTGCGACCATCGCGCCAAGGACGAGGCCGCGCGCATCACGGCGATCGCGCACGAGCGCCGCGAACCGGCCATCGACTGGTGCGGCGGCGTCTATTCCTCGGAATGGGGGTTCGCCAAGGTGCTCCACTGGCTCCGGCACCACCCGGAGCGACGCCACGAGATGGTCACCGCCCTCGAGCACTGCGACATGGTCTCCGCCGTGCTCTGTGGCGTCACCGACCCTCGGCAGGTGCGACGCAGTGCGTGCGCGATGGGGCACAAGTGGCTCTGGAATGAATCGTTAGGCGGCTTTCCCCCGGAGGCGTTCTTCGTCGCGGTGGACCCGCTGCTCGCCGGGATCCGCGACAAGCTCACCAGCCCCACGTTGACCTCGGATCACATCGCCGGGCACCTCTGCGCCCCCTGGGCGGACCGCCTCGGCCTGCGCGCGGGCATCCCCATTCCCGTGGGCGCCTTCGATGCCCACTGGGATGCGGTGGGCGCCGGCATCGCCGAGGGCGATATCGTCAACGTGATCGGCACGGCGACCTGCGTGATGGCGGTCGCTGAGGACACGGGCCTCGTCCCGGGCGTGTGCGGGGTCGTCGACGGCTCCATCCACCCGGCGATGATGGGGATCGAGGCCGGGCTGTCCGCGTGTGGGTACCTCTTCGAGTCGCTGGCCGCGCGCACCGGGCGGCGCGTCGGCGAGCTGTCGAGCGCCCTGGACACCTATCGCGGCGGCCAGACAGGACTGCTGCGCCTCACATGGGACAACGGCGACCGCACGGTGCTGGTGAATCCCAACCTGGGGGGCGTCACCCTGGGCTGGACACTCAACTCCACCGCGGCGGACGACCTCTTTTCCGCCATCGAGGGGACCGCGTTCCACACGCGGATCATCCTGGAGCGCATGCGGGCCCATGGGGTCCCGGTGCGACGGGTCATCCATGGGGGCGGGATCCCGCAGAAGAACGAGGTGCTCAACCGCGTCTATGCCAGCGTGTTGAACCTGCCCGTGCTGGTCCCCGAATCCCCGATCACCTCGCTGGGCTCCGCGATCTTCGCCTTCCTGGCGTGCGGCGCCTTTCCGTCGGTGCAGGCCGCCCAGGCCGCGTTGTGCCCGGCGTACCGCGAGGTGGCCCCCACCCCGCGGGACGTGGCGACCTACGACCGCCTGTACGCGCTGTACCGCGAGCTGTATTTCGCCTTTGGGGATCCGGAGGCCCCGGCCGTCAGCGTGGGGCGCGTGCTCCCGGAGATCCGGCGCATCGCGGCGGAGGTCCGGGCGGCGGGTTAGGCGCCCGGGCGCTGCCCATAGGTGGCGCGGGCCCCGTGCTTGCGCAGGTAGTGCTTGTCGAGGAGGGAGCGGGCGATCGGCCGGGCGCCTGGCGCGAGGGCCAGGGTGTGCCAGGCCATCAGCGCCACCTCTTCCAGGTACGCCGCGTGATCCACGGCGGCCTCCACCGTCGCCCCCCAGGTAAACGGGGCGTGATGGGCCACCAGCACCGCCGGGATGGCCATCGGGTCGAGCTGGCGAAAACGTGCGACGATCGCGCGCCCGGTGTTCAACTCGTAGTCAGACGCGATGGCGCGCGCGGACAGCGGCCGCGTCACTGGCACCGCGCCATGGAAGTAGTCGGCGTGCGTCGTGCCCAGGCACGGGATGGCGCGGCGGGCCTGGGCAAACGCGGTCGCGAACCGCGAGTGCGTGTGCGCCACCCCACCGATCCGGGGAAACGCCCGGAACAGGGCCGCATGCGTCGCCAGGTCCGACGACGGCCGCAGGGTCCCCTCGACCACGCGCCCCTCGAGGTCGGTGACGACCATCTGGGCCGGGGTCAGCCGGTCATACGGCACGCCACTCGGCTTGATCACGATCAGCCCGCGCTCCCGGTCGACCCCACTCGCGTTGCCGAAGGTGAACCGGGCGAGCCCACGGGTGAACAGCTCAATGTTCGCGGCACAGGTGGCCTCGCGAAGGGCGCGCGTGGCCCGGCTGCCTGCCCGGGCGGGAGAGGTGCGCCGCGTCATGCGATCCCCGCGCGCGTCTTCGCCGCCGCGATGATCGCCGCCATCGTCTCGCGGTGCCGCGTGAAGGTGTCATCCACGACCTGCAGGGTCGGGATCGCGGTGGGGTTGAGCCCGAGCGTGTCCGTCCGGAAGGTCGAGAATCCCCACTCATGCACCCCCGTGCTGCCGCGCCCCGGGGCCGGGGCGCTCAGGTGCGAGAAGAAGCGGGAGTACTTGCGCCACAGCGGCCCGTTGCCGGCGTGATAGACGCCAATGAACTCGTGTTGCGCGTCGTAGGGCATCTCACCAACGCCCACGACGTGCGGGTACTTCTCGCGCAGGTTGCGGATGAGGCGTCGCGTACCCTCGTGCATGTCCCCCGTCGTGCTGTTCACGTGCCCCCCGACGATGTCCAGGAAGTAGGCGTCCACCCCGAACCGCTCGATCATGTCGGCGATGCGTCCCTCCAGGTACGTCCGCCACTTGTCCTCGCCGACGTTCATGTAGGTCAGCCACCCATCCTGGTGCCGGTCGTTGTTCCAGTCGACCCAGTCCAGGTTGTAGATGTTGCCGTCGAGCTTGTGCGTGGCGCCGCTGGCGATGTCCTTCCAGATCGGCTGCTTGCGGTTGGCGGAGTTGGTGCCGTACATCGGCATGAGGCGAAAGCCCAGGCGCCGCGCCTCGGTGATCAGCGTGCGCAGCCCGGCCTCGCCCCCCATGCGGGCCGGCACCTGGTAGTTGGGGTAATCCCAGTAGTAGCGACCGTCCCATGCCGCGAGGAACACCAGCACGCGCGAGGCCGGGATCTGCGTCGCCATCCAGCGCAGGATCGCCAGCTGCTGGGCGTAGTCGTTGAAGATGAAGCCAGTGTAGTGCATTCCGTGCAGCGTCGTGACCAGGGCGATGTCACGCATCCATGCGGGGATGTCGGCACGGGTCTCCCACGCCGGGAGGTTGAAGGCGCGCTCGATGTGCGCCATGTGGTGGGCCACGGCCTCGTCCAGGGTGGTCGTGTGGCCCAGCTCCCACGTCGGCACCACGACCCGGGGGTCGTTGCGCCAAGCGTCGTGCTCGTAGATCGCCTCGGTGCGGAAGGCGCGCTCGCCGGCCTGGAAGTAGTACCGCTTGGGACGCACCCGCGTGTCGCGCGTGGTGAGGTAGAGGTGATCGGTCTCCGACACCTGCACCACCGCCAGCGGCGTCGTCATGCTGTGTGGCACCTGGGCCCCATGCAGGTCGCCGGCCCCGAAGGTGTAGCCCCCGAGGAGGTCGCCCTCACGGGGATCGATCAGCGCGCCGCCGCCAAACGAGACCTTGCCGCGCGGGACGTCGCGGATCACGGTGGTGACCGACTTGATCGGCCGCGACATCTCCGCCGTGATGTCCCACGTGATCGACCGGCCGCGCCGCTGGAAGCGCACGGTGACCGACCCCGGCGCCTTTTCCTGTCCTCCCGCCCAGGTCAGCCCCGTGCAGGTCAGCTCGAGGGCATCGCCATTCCCCGTCGCCCGCATCGTGGTGCGGTCCATGGCGTACGTGTTCTCCTCCGTGAACAGGAGGACGCTGAAGCGATGATCCCCAAAGACCACCCCGGGCTCGGGGAAGTCGAAGGAGAACTTCATCAGCGAGTCGCCGCGCGACGGGATGAAGACATCGCTCGTGGACGTCAGCTCGACGATGTCCCCCGGGGCCAGGCGCTCGCGCACCGGGAGCGGGGCCACGACGGGCGTGGGGACGCCGGCCGGATCCGCCGCCGTCACGTCCGGGACGAGGGCCCCGGCACCTACCGCCCCCACAGTCTTGATCCACTCACGTCGAGAAAACGGCTCTGCCATGTCGGTATGGGGACGGGGAACCGCCAAGTATCACGCCGCATCGCCGGGGTGTCGAGGTCATCACCGGCTCCCGCGCGTCCCGGGCGGGACGGCAGGGGCAGCACACCGATCGCGCGCCGGGGTACATTCCGCCTGATGACACCCCCGGCCGTCATGGGGCCGCGCCTGCCGCGCGCGGCGTACGGAGCGCTCCTCGGCGCGTTGCTGGCCTGCGCGGAGGCGCATGAGACCGGCGAGCCCCTCTCGGGGAACCCGTCGCTCTTCCGGTGGTCGTTGCCCGCGGGAGTGGTGCCTCCCCCCGTCCCGGTGGACAACCCGATGTCCGACGCGAAGGTCGAGCTGGGGCGTCGCCTCTTCTACGACACGCGCCTCTCCGGCAATGGCGCGTTTGCCTGTTCCTCCTGCCACCGCCAGGAGTTCGGCTTCGCCGACGCCAAGAACATCCCCCTCGGCTCCACCGGCCAGGCGCACACGCGCAACTCGATGGGGCTGACCAACGTGGCGTACCAGCGCAACTTCGGCTGGGCGGACCCCGGCACGCTCTCGCTGGAGGCCCAGGCCCTCATCCCCGAGCTCGGGGAACTCCCCGTGGAGCTGGGCATCAAGGGACGTGAGGCCGACGTCCTCGCGCGGCTGCGCGCGGAGCCGGTGTACCAGTCGCTCTTCCCCACCTCGTTTGGCGCCACGCCCGATCCCTTCACACTCACCAACGTCAATCGCGCCATTGCCGCGTTCGAGCGCACGCTCATCTCGGCCAACGCCCCGATCGACCGCTTCAATCGCGGCGACTCCACGGCCCTCAACGCGGCGGCACGTCGCGGGCTCAACGCCTTCAACACCCTGCGCTGCACCCGCTGCCACGGCGGCCCCAACTTCTCGATCGCGTTCGAGGCGGGCGCCCCGGCGGGCGACGAGTTCGCCAACACCGGGCTCTACAACATCGGGGGCACCGGGGCCTATCCCACGCGCAATGGCGGGCTGTTCGAGCACACCCGCCGCCCGTCCGACATGGGCCGCATGAAGATTCCCACGCTGCGCAACATCGCGGTGTCGTTCCCCTATGGCCACGACGGCAGCGTCGGCTCACTCGACGACGTGATCAGCAACTACGCCCGCGCCGGCCGCCTGGTCCCCGTCGGCCCCAATGCGGGGGACGGCCAGCTGAACCCGTTCAAGGACAGGCGCATTTCCGGGTTTGCCATCTCCCCGCAAGGTCGCGCGGATCTCGTCGCTTTCCTCAACGCCCTCACCGACTCCACCTTCCTGACGGATCGTCGGTTCGCGAACCCCTGGCGGTAGGGCTGCATGACCATCGACCACGCCTCCCTCCGGCAGGACCTCACGACGCTCGGTGTCGCTGCGGGGGACCAGGTGATGGTCCACGCCTCACTGCGCAAGCTGGGGCTCGCACGCAGCCAGTTCGGGCCGGGGGGCCCGGACCTGTTGCTCGATGCGCTCGAGGAGGCCGTGGGCCCCACGGGCACCCTCATGATGATCCTCGGGTCGGACTACCCCTGGGACTGGGTGAACCAGCGCCCCGTGGAGGAACGGGCGCAGCTGCTCGCCGGCACTCCACCGTTCGACGCACAAGCCGCTCCCGTGCTCCCGGAGGTGGGCTGGCTTGCCGAGGCCTTCCGCGTGCGGCCTGGCACCACGCTCAGCAGCAACCCGAGTGGGCGCTTTGCCGCGCGAGGCCACCACGCGGCCGCATTACTGCGCGACCAGCCGTGGAACGACTACTACGGACCGGGCTCCCCGCTGGCGCGGTTGTGTGAGTCCGGCGGAAAGGTGCTGCGCCTTGGGGCGGACCCGAACACGGTGACCGTGCTGCACTATGCCGAGTACCTCGCGCGCATCCCCAACAAGCGCAGGACGCGATGGGACTACCTCATCGCCGGTCCGCGTGGACCCGAGCACGTGTGGATCGACTGCCTGGACGACGCGGAGGGCATTGCCGACTGGCCGGAGGACTACTTCGCGGTCATCACGAAACGCTACGTCGCGGAGGGCCGGGCGCGGCAGGGACGCGTGGGCCTGGCGGCCAGTGAATTGATGGATGCGGCCGACTTCGTGGCGTTTGGCGCCGCGTGGATGGAGCGCGCGTTTCGCTGAACGGCCGCGGCCCTCGACCTGGCACCGCGGCCATCGCCCCCGGCAGTCGCGCTACGCGCCGCGCCGCCGCTGTTGCCCCTGGCCTGGGCCGCGCGGCGGGTTCTTGATCCGCTCGGGCACCTTCGCCCACTGTGCCGGGGTCAGGATCTCCTGCAGCTGCTTCAGCACCGCCTCCTGCTCCGGCCGCACCGACTCCAGGCGCGCGGTGACGCGCGAC